>NZ_BJCE01000041.1:0-31414 GCF_005402885.1 Sphaerospermopsis reniformis | reverse complement strand
GTCTCAATTCAATACTTGATATCACTGTATTATATATCAAGTAGTTGATTTTTTCCTAAAAATATATTGATTTTTGTCAATATAAGTATAGTTTTGTCTATGAAATTGTCAACTTAGGACTTGCTCTATTCCCAGTCCCCAGTCCCCAGCCATGCACTGAGCTTGTCGAAGTGTCCCCAGTCCCTAGTCACCAATTTAAACAGGATACCAAATAGATTCTATCTTCTGAATGATGGACTCTATAGCATCTCGGTTTTGCTGTTCTAATAATACTGTGATATGTCCAAGTTTACGACCGGGACGAGATTCGGTTTTACTGTACCAGTGCAGGTAAGCATGGGGAATATTTGCTAATTCTTGTCTTTGCTGTACATAATCGCTGTATGATTTTTCATACCCTAGCAGGTTAACCATCACAGCACCAGCACAATGTAAACTTGTATCATTCAAAGATAACCCAGCAACTGCTCTCAGGTGTTGTTCAAACTGGGAAGTTGTACAAGCATCTATGGAAAAATGACCAGAGTTATGAGTTCTGGGTGCAATTTCGTTAATGAGTATTTTACCATCAGCGGTGATAAATAACTCAATGCCAAACACGCCGACTACATCTAAACTATTTAATATTGTATGAGCGATCGCATTAACTTCTACTGCTTGTTCGGGAGTAATATCCGCTGGTGCGATAACTCGACGACAAACTTGTTGTTCTTGTTGGGTTTCCACCACTGGATACGTGACTATTTCCCCAGTCACAGAACGCGCTGCAATTATAGCTAATTCTTTGGTAAAAGGGACAAAAGCTTCTACTAAGAATTGTGTATTACTTGCATTCACTACTTTTGACAAAGTAGCCAAATCATGGATAATAAAAGTTCCCTGTCCATCATAACCATGTCGTCTGGCTTTGAGAACAACAGGAAACCCTAAATATTCTATTTTTGAAGCTATATTTGAAGCTATATTTTCAGAAATTTCTGATTTTTCGACAGCGAAAAAATGGGGAACTGGTAATTTTAAATCCTGAAAATAGCAACGTTGATGATATTTATCTAATAAAGGAGATAAAGCAGCTAACCTGGGACGGAAACAAACACCTTTCTTCTCTAACAAAGATAAAGCATCTAAGTTAACAAATTCATTTTCAAAGGTGATGACATCGCATTTTGTAGCTAAAATTTCCGTGGCTGCTGCATCATCAACTGCGGCAAAAATGGTATCCTTCGCAATAGATACAGCGGGATCATTTTTGCTAGGAGTTTGTACTATTAATTCTAATCCTAGTTTTTTGGAACTATCCCCCATCATCCAGGCCAGTTGTCCACCACCAATTATACCAATACGCTTTATCGACATCCTAACGACTCACGAGTTTTAACACCAGTTTGAGAATTGACACCACTAGCTTTTTGACATAGCTCTTTAATTTGCGCTCTATCTAAAATTGCATCACTAAAGTCTGCACCTTCGATGTTAACATCAGTAAAGACGGAACGCAGCAAAATAGCTTCTAACAAAACGGCATCACTTAAATCAGCCCCATTTAATTTTACTTCATTAACCATCGCATTGGTTAAATCTGCTCCATGTAAATTTGCTTGTGTCATCACGGAAGCACTCAAAACCGCTCCCCGCAAGTCAGCACCAGTAAAATTAGCCATTTCTAAGTTAGCGTTAGAAAACTCCGCAGCTTGTAAATTTTGTCCTGAAAAGTCATGTCTTCCCAACTCTGCATTACTAAATGATAGGGGATGAGTCCAGTCCACCGCTATGGCTGGAAATGCTACACACCAGATCATAACCGCTAAAAGCAATGGTAAACCTTTTCGCAAATACATCATTTCTTAACTTCTTAACTAATTGTAATGTTTCATGTGTTTCAGTTTACCTCATTATCTTGAGAAGGATATAGGTTTTGCTTAATATTTTTTAATGTGATTTTCTTGTCTTCTGGGAAAGAGTCTTTAAATTCTCTCGAAAGTTTGATAAATCAATTCTGCCTGAAGAAGTTAGCTAATACTCATCTTTTAATTTACTAATTTACATTTATTGATATTCATTAATTCAAGTAAAGTTTATTATCTTTTGTTGCCAACCATCTCTATTCCCTGCTAGTCTTTTGACTAAGAGCAGCAACATTAATTGCTGCACTCAAATTTTCGATTAATTTAACTATTATGGCATTAAGGTTAATTCTATAGCTATCTGTTAGCTGGTTAGGAATCTCTGTTCAATCTATATTCATTGACGACTCAAACTGAAAAATGGAATTTGTATGTTCATGATCAATCATTATTCTATCGAATGGATCGAAGCTTGGTGTATGGAAAACGGCTGGACAGATTTATTTATGGAACGTCGTGGTAATTATTGGGCGTTTCCTCCTGGGGGAGTCATGCCAGAACCAATTCCGGTTCATGTTTTAAGATTAATTAAAGAAGAAAATGGTTTAACAAATGATGAGTTATTTTGGTCAATAACGGCTGTAGTTATTACCATTTTATCTGTGATTTATACCTTTGTTTTTAAGTGTCCCATGCCTTTGGTTTTTGCTTTTGCTTTTAATGCAGTGACGGTGGCACAGCTTGAGCCGGAATATGATTAGATTATTAATTTTTTTTGCAAGTATTATTCTCGTTTCTTCTCGTTACCATACTCTGTATGGGAATGAATTTTAGAAGGCTCTGCCTTTTGCTAAATTAGAGTCAGAGACTCTAGGATGGCATTCCCAGTCAGAGACTGGGAACGAGATAACGAGATATAATAGAGCAGTTATTAATTTTATTAGCAATTTATTAGTAATGTCACAGTGATTTATGGAAGAATTATTAGAACTCAGAGAATTAGTTATTACAGGCAACTTAGAAGCTGCCCTAAATTTAATAGATGAATTAGAGGAAATGAGCAAAGAAGATAAAATTAATAAGATTTATAGTTATTGTGTCATTTTGTTAGTTCACTTAATTAAACAACATTCAGAAAAACGCACAACTAATTCCTGGGATGTTTCTATTCGTAATGCGACGGATGCAATTATTAGAGTTAACAAACGTCGCAAAGCTGGAGGTTATTATTTGCATAAAGAAGAACTAGAGGAGATTTTGTTACAAGCTTATGATCGAGCTTTAGATAATGCTGCTTTAGAAGCTTTTGGGGGAATTTATGATGGATTAACTTTACAAAAAATGATAGATCAAGAATTGATTATCAAGCAAGCTTTAGATTTTATATTTTAATTCTTTTCTCGTTTTCTCGTTACCATACTCTGTATGGGAATGAATTTTAGAAGGCTCTGCCTTTTGTTAAATTAGAGTCAGAGACTCTAGGATGGCATTCCCAGTCAGAGACTGGGAACGAGATAACGAGATAAAACTTAATTCTGACACCTGTACGGGCGAAGCATTCGGGCGACCAATTATCAATTTTATGAAAAGGCTATTTTCCGAATGCTTCGCCCCTACGACTCTTGACTCCTGATGTAATAATTAAATCTTTCTTGCATTTCTTCAATGGTTAAATTCTGAGTCCAATATTCTATTAAAGCATGACCAAATGCCCAAGCATTACTATCTGGTGTCCCAGAATTTTCTAATAACAAAGGCCAAAGAGATAATAAATCAAAGTTGCGTGATTTTTCCCTATCTGTATTTAATAGGGGAAACAGTTCATAGGCGATTTGCAATTTACCAATAACTATCGGTAATTGTTCAACGGGTATTTTTTCTGCTAACAGATAAGCAAGGGTTGGTGAACCTGTTGATAAGGTAGAAATAAATTGCAAAACTGGACTTTTTAGCAGTGCGGTAAGTCCTTGGGTTGTTGCCATTTGAAAGGTGTAATTATCAATGATCTTCGCAGATTCGGTAATGCGGGTTTCTAAGTTGCGTAAAAAGCGGGTGAGGCGTAATTGTTTAGCAGGATCTATTTCTGATAATAATCCTAACGATAATTCGTCTATATTCCAAGCATTGCGCCCTGTTTTTACATCAATGGTAACAATTGGGAAAACCAAATTAGAGAATCTTCCTAACAGTTCATTTCTATATTCTGTCGCTTCTCTGATGGAAATCTCTTTTGGTTTATTTCCCGTTTGCCAATTATATGGAGGTTGCCATTCACGGATAGGACGTAATTTATCTACTTGGGTGACAATGGTAATGATGGGTACATCTGCGACTTCTTTTTTAATGTCTTGGAGAAAGTCTACATCCATTTGTAAAGCGGGATCAAGTGCCGGAGTTACTAATAATAATAAATCGGCTTTTGTGGCATAATCAATGACTACATCCCGCAAATCATCGCGTTTTACTTGTTCATAACCAGGAGTATCACAAAGATTGAGAATTTCTCCGGTTTCTGTTTGCCAATGATAGGTTTTAATTTCATCGGTGCTGGGTAAAACGTCAACTGCTGCTAGTTCACTTTGAAAAAGTGTATTGATTAAACTGCTTTTACCTGCACCATTTCTACCGACAATAAGAATGTTAACTGGCTTTTGTTCTACTTTTTCTGGTGGTTCTGCTTGGGTGAGAATATCGCGCAGGGTTTGGGTTTTAGGTTGGGGTAGGGTGGGGGTAGGTAATTCAATTTTAGTTCCTGCATAAAGGGATATTGCTTGTTTGCATAAGTTCCGCAAAGCTGCTTCTCTTAATACTTGATTTAGGTTAATTAATAATTCTTGAGAAGCGCGATTACCAATACCTTCACTGGCTTTTTTGGCTACCGCAGCCACAGGATTTAAAAACCATTTAGCGAAATTCCAAGCTTTTAAAAATTTGCGTGCAGATGGTTCTAATTTACGGTAAACTTCATAAGCTTGATAAGTTTGTCCGACGGTAACTTGATTAAGAACAGGGGATAATTTTTGCATCCATTTATCCATGTCATCCACAGTACCACGAATAAGTCCATAGACTTGGGGAATGTAAATGTTAAGCAGGGGATATTTAATTTCTGGGTTATAAATTTGAGCGATCGCAATTACTAAATTTTGACATCTTTGCCAGAAAGTTTGCAAATCTTCCCAAATTGGACGATCATTTTGAGCATCATTGAGGACTTTTTGCAATGCAATTTCTATTTGTTGGGTTTTGTCTTTTCCAGTGGATACATCTATATTATTATCGCTGCTAGATTCTAATTCTTTTCTGACTTCAGCAAAGACATTTTCAACTTGATTTACAACAGGTTTTGTCCATTTTACTAATAACCATCTCCAGCCTACAAATACAAGGGTAAATATACCCCAAATCCAATTTATTCCCCAAGCGTGAATTTGCATTCCTGCGGATATGAGGAGGAAGGTAATAATGATTGCTATTGGTGAGATGAGGATGATCAATTGCCAGAGTTTTAAACGTACCATATTTTGATACCTGTTTGATTGTGGATGCTGAATTAGTGAGTTATTATTTATGTTATCAGGGAAATAACACCTCATACTGGTGTTAGTATCGTGACATGAAAAATACGGAAGAAAATTTTAAAGATGGAGAGGAAAATCCAATTAAGGAAAGGTTGCGAAAATCTGCTGCTCAAATTAGAGCAAAATACTTGAAAAGAGAATATCCTCACAGCAATGTTGCAGTTGCTGAAATAAATCTCAAGGGTGATGTTGTTTTTTGCGTAGGTGCAACAGCTAAAGGAGGCAACAAAAGTCCCATTCCTCAAAAACCCAAGCCAAAGTCAGAAGGAGGCCAATTTGAGCCAACAATTGACCCTTATAGTGGATACTTAATGGATACAGATTCAGAATACAAAGTATTCTCGGAAATTGCAGATACTCTGGAAAAGTTATATGATATTCATGTAGAAGGAACTATCTATCTTTACACTGAAAGACAGCCCTGCCAAAGTTGTCAAGGAGTTATTAGCCAATTTAACGAAAAATTTCCAAATATAAACCTACCATTAGAACAAGTATTTTGGGATTATCCCTATCCGCCTATTCAGGCATAAGAACATACAGTATTAATATGAATAATAATGCTTAATATGATAATATAAAAGGAGCAAAAATTTATGATCTTGGCAAAAGTAAAATCCATAAATTTTCAAAATTCTTCATCAGATGAGATTCCTCTCTATCTCCAAGTTTTATTTAACAAAATAAAATTAGAACATTATGCAGAACTATATGAGCCAGAATCCAGTGGAAGAACTTCACTTGATGATACTATCAATGAAGTTTTAACATCAATGCGGGATAGTAACGAGACATTAACTCATCTACGCTATCTCTGGATGACGCTAATCTTAACTCTAGTTGTAGAGCCTACTTTAAAATACTATCAGCCAAAAAATTTGCTACCAAAACGTATTATTAATTTGTTAGCAAGTAGAATTATCGCTATAATTATTAGTTCAATTAATAATACCAAAAATCATATCAGTGAGCTTAGTACCGAAGAATTATTGAAAGCTATCTCAAAAAATCGTAATTTTTATATTGAGAAAGAAATAGCAAACTTTCAAATACTTGATGAAGCACTAGATGTTTTTGATAATGCAGTTCGAGTTCTTAATTATGATCAGTCTGTAGAAGCAATTTTAAATATTTTAGAAGATTGCCTAGAAGGTTATGCCATTTTTCCAGGTTCTCAAGGGAGACGTGAGTTATTTAACTGGTGGTTATTAGATGTCGTACCCGCTAGTTATAATTTATTACCTCCTAAATCATTTTATGTAGTAGAGGGAGTAAGAAATAAAGAAGAAATTAGATCGCGTCAAAGTCGGTTATTAGCAAAAATCAGCAAGAGAATTAGATCCTATTTACCAGAGTTAATCTTAGAATTCAAACAACACAATAATTACATCTTTCCTACTCCTGGAAAAATAAATCGTGCTGCATTAAAAAATAGTGGTAAAATACAATATCAATCAAAAAATCCTCAATTAGCTTATTCTTGATAGGGAGTTAAATAATAATTCGTATGAGTGAAAAAAAAGACAACAACCAAGACTTAATAGGTGCATTGGTTCAATCTCTCCAAACTGGTAACTTTGACGAAGATGAAGAAGAAATTGCGACAGAGAAAGAAAGCTATGGAGAAGAATATATAACTCAATTACAAACAGCGTGTAAAAATTTCCTCAAAAAAGAGACTTTTGAAGTTGGACAATTAGTTAAATGGAAAGAATATCTCAAAAATAGGAAAATACCTTATAAAAATCAGCCAGCTGTTGTTGTAGAAATTTTAGAAGAACCAATTTTATCAGATGATGATGAATCCGGTAGTCCCTATTTTCGAGAAAACCTAGATATCATTTTAGGAATATTGGTGGATGATAATGTATTTCTAACTTTTTACTATGATAGTAGAAGGTTTGAATCTTACTAAAAATAGCAACTAAAGTTTAATTACGGTTATATACATCCTATTGATAATCGTAGGATGTATATTTAGTATTTACATGATTAAAAATAACATCAAAGAATTAAATAATCAAATTTCTATATTTTATTATCTTCATCTAGACGCATTTATCTGCGTTTAATCACTATCAAAATCCTACTCCATCCAAATATCAAAGAATCAACACAGGGATCACATGGTATTAATAAAACCTTATCTCTCTAAAATACCGCATATATAATATAACCTTGTAAAGAATTGTTAAGAAATTCTTATTAAAAAATATTGCAATCCCTTGATTTAGTTGCTAGTGTGTGTAGTGGCAACATACTGGTAAAAGCTCGGATCAAAGAGAGGTAAAACCGATGCGCTGTATCCACTCTGCCAATGAACTTCAGTTTTGAGAAAACCATCGTCAAAACGAGAAATTTCTACCTTGTCAGCAAAAGAGGGGTATTGCAGATGAGTAACAGAAAAATCTCGTGTGAATAGAATTACCATTCATCGTCTTACCCAGAGATAGGAAAAGAAAGGGAAGGCGGAAAATTTGGAGGTAAAAACCGATGAATATTCAAGGTAAAGTTGCTCTAATTACGGGGGCCTCTCGTGGCATTGGAAGAGCGATCGCATTAGAATTAGCCCAGCAAGGAGTAAAGCGGTTAATCTTGGTAGCACGCGATCGCCAAAAATTAGCCGAAGTCGCCCAAGAAATCGAGAAATTGGGAACCGAAACCACAATCATTCCTTTAGACTTAACCCAACCAGTCAGCGTGAATATTGCGATCGCCCAAATTTGGAAAAATCACGGACCGATACACCTGTTAGTTAACTGTGCCGGGATCGCATACCAAAACTCATTTCTGCAAACAAAACTTCCCCAAGTGCAAGAAGAACTTTCCGTCAACCTATTGGGAATGTACACCCTCACAAGTTTGATAGCGCGACGCATGGCCAGCCAAAAAGAGGGAACAATTGTTAACGTTTCCAGTCTCATGGGTAAAGTAGCAGCACCAACAATGGCCACCTATTCCGCCACCAAATTTGCCATTTTAGGATTTACCCAAGCGTTGAGACGGGAACTAGCAGAACACAACATCCGCGTTGTGGCCTTACTTCCCACCCTCACAGACACAGACATGGTGCGCGACTTAAAACTATTTCGCGGTGTTACCCCCATGACACCCCAACAAGTAGCCCAAACCCTGATCATCGGACTGCAAAAAGACAGATCAGAAATATTAGTTGGATGGCAATCTCATTTAGCAGTTTGGTGTCAAAACCTAGCCCCTTGGTTACTAGAAATAGTATTACAACTAACAGCACCAAACAAACAACCTCAAACCAACATCATCAAGAATTTCATCACAAAAATTCAACACTTTAGCAATTCGTTGTTTTCTAGAAATCGTCTAGCTTTTGGAACTGCCCGCAAGTAATTGTCAATAACTCCATCCCCCTTAATACCACCTCTCTGAAACACAACGCCTTAACTTTACAGCAGTTTTCATCTATTTAAACCACACTCTAAATTAATTTCTTTCTGACTTTGCGCCCTTGCTCCTTTGTGCCTTTGCGCGAAACCTGAATCAAGATGTGGTTCATTTACCTGAAAATAGCTGTAATTACTTAAAAAATTTCTACTTTGCGAACTTTGCGAACTTTGCGGTTTATTTCATAAATTAGTAATTTAGTAATTACGCAAAATTATGAAACAAAGAACCACAAAGGACACAAAGCACACAAAGGCAAGAGAGCTTCAGAAATAGAAAAAAGCCCCCCTTTTTCAGGGGGGTTGGGGGGATATTCAATTAATTTTCCTTTTCAGGTAAAACCGAAAATAGCCAAACCAATAAAATACATTAACCGCAACCAACAAACCCGCACCCCAATAAGTGTGAACACCAGGAAATAAATAAATTGTTGCCCCCAAAACCAACAAAATTTCTACAAAAGCAGCAATGCGCCCATAATGCTTAACATCCCAATAAGACACCGGACTAATAAAACGATAATTACTAAAAGGAAAAAAGTGACGATGTGCATCATTATTATGAACAGGAAAATCTAACAAAGAGTGCAACACCATACTAATAAAACCAACCTCAATTATTTGCCAATTTCCAAAATGGGCAATTAAAACACCCAGCAAAGCTAGAGGAATAGAATGAAACGTACTCACAATAAATTGCCAAAAAGGTTGATAATAAACCTCAGACCAAATCTGCCGTTCTGGTAAACGGTAAACAAACTTCATCAAAAAATAGAACACAAATATGGGAATATCAGGAAGGATTGCACCGATGATAATAGCTGGACTTGCCTGAGTGCGTAATTGTTGATGAAAAATCACCAGATTTATAATTGCATGGCTTGGGGTATTCATTGTTAAATATCAGTGCAAAATTGACAGTTATACCTGATTTTGGAAAAAACGAAAATGTTGAAATTACCATCTAATCTATCAAATTTACCCGAAATCATTGATAATTTACCAAATATATCAGGTTGGGAAAAAGAAGTTATATCTGTAGTCAACCATAATCAACCTGTATTTTTACCAACAACAAATATCAAATTAGCAGATGTAAAAGCGGTATTTGCGATCGCTCTCCATATGCACCAACCCACTATACCAGCAGGATATAATGGTTCACTGATCAGCAACCTACAATATATGTTTGAACACCAAAACGAAGGAGACAACCACAACGCAGGACCATTCGCTTATTGTTATAGTCGCATGGGAGAATTTATTCCTGAATTAGTCCATCAAGGTTGTAATCCCCGTGTCATGTTGGATTATTCTGGTAATCTATTATGGGGACTGCAACAAATGGGAAGAAGTGATATTTTAGAAAATCTCAAACGTATCACTTGCGATCCTACCTATCAGCCTTATGTAGAATGGTTGGGAACAATGTGGAGTCATGCAGTCATTCCTTCCACACCCATAGCTGATCTTAAACTACACATTATTGCTTGGCAACATCATTTTGCAGCAATTTTCGGATGGGAAGCACTAGCAAGAATTAAAGGATTTTCACCCCCAGAAATGCACCTCCCAAACCATCCAGATACCCTATTTGCATTTATCAAAGCCCTCAAAGAATGTGGTTATCGTTGGTTATTGGTGCAAGAACATACAGTAGAAACAATTAACGGTGAACCTTTGAATTATAAACATTTACCACATCAATTAATTGCCCGTAATTCCCAAGGAGAAACAATAAGTATTACCGCATTAATTAAAACCCAAGGTTCAGATACTAAATTAGTTGCCCAAATGCAGCCATACTATGAAGCGAAAACTTTAAATAAACAACAATTAGGAGATGTTTTAATACCGCCAATCGTTACTCAAATCGGTGATGGTGAAAACGGTGGTGTAATGATGAATGAATTTCCTGGCGGTTTTAAACAAGCTTGGTGGGATATGTTAGAAAATGGGGGAGGTAAAAGTGGCGTTGTCGGTGTTTGTGGTACAGAATATTTAGAATTACTAGAAGTTGCTGGTTGTCAACCAGAAGATTTTCCCCAATGTCAACCCATCGGACAACATCAAATTTGGCAGCGAATAGCTATAGATAATTATCAACCGGATGCTGTGGAAAATGCTATTCAAGCAATCAAGAAAACTAACCCTAATTTCCATGTTGACGGCGCATCATGGACGAATCATATTAGTTGGGTGCAAGGATACGAAAATGTGTTATCTCCCATGTATGAATTAAGTAATTTATTTCATCAAAAATTTGATCACCTGTTGTCAAATACATCAGATAAACCTGTAACTAGAGAAACCCACTACCGCCAAGTTTTATTACATAACCTCTTGTTACAAACAAGCTGTTTTCGTTATTGGGGACAAGGAGCGTGGACAGATTATGCAAAGGAAATTTACCAACGTGGTCAAAATTTACTTGAATATCCCCCTAATAAGTAATCAGACAAAATTAAATTCACTCGTTTTATGGTGATCTGAGGTAGCAGTGTAAAATGTAAAGTTAGGTTATCGTTTAAAAAGCTGACTGCTAAAGACAGATGGCTAAATACTGACAACGTTGCATTTGATCCCCGATTGATCCCCGTTTCTTCCTGATTTAGATAAAATGACTAGGCATAACTCCAAAATTCCCAACCGCTGTTGACTGCGACATGATGATCAATCAACTGAACAATGGTTTCACCCTATTTCTGAGTCTGCTAGTCGAGGCCATGCCTTTTTTGCTGCTAGGGGTGTTATTTTCCAGTTTGCTGTTATTTTTTATTGATGAGCGCAAATTGGTAAATATAATGCCCACAAATCCCCTGCTGGGAGCTTTGTTTGGCAGTATGATCGGCTTTTTATTTCCAGTGTGTGAGTGCGGTAACGTGCCAGTGGCACGGCGATTATTAATGCAAGGAGTACCCACACCAGTAGCCATAGGCTTTTTACTAGCAGCACCGACAATTAACCCAATTGTGATTTGGGCAACTTGGACAGCATTTAGAGATCAACCAGAAATAGTAGTGTTAAGAGTCGTATTGTCCTTAGCGATCGCTACAATTATCGGTTTTGTTTTCAGCTTCCAAAAAGATTTAAGTCCTTTCTTGCAACCGGCGATCGCACGTTATCTGAAATTTAATCCCCCCACTCAAGCCGAACCTAAAACCAAGAGAAAACGTTATCAGTTACAAGAAGAACCATCGGTTAGTCCCCTGTTACAATCAGGAACTTATATTCTTGGTGGCAAAGCAGGTATATCTACAAAGCTGGGTGGAAATTTAAACCAGGCAAATATCACAACTTCTACCCCAAATAAACTTTTTGCAGATAAACTCCGTCTAGTATTGGATAATATAGTTCAAGAATTACGGGAATTAGGCGGAGTGATGGTAGTAGGAAGTGCAATAGCAGCCGCAATTCAAGTATTAGCCCCCCGTGAACTCATCCTCAGTCTAGGTGCAGGTCCAATTACCTCAATTCTTGCTATGTTGGTACTAGCCGCAGTAGTATCAATTTGTTCCACAGTCGATTCTTTCTTCGCCCTATCTTTCGCCTCAACCTTTACCACTGGTTCTTTGTTAGCTTTTCTAGTATTTGGACCAATGATTGATATCAAAGGTGTCGGATTGATGTTATCAATTTTCAAACCTAAAGCTCTATTTTATCTATTTGCTTTATCCGGACAATTAACACTTTTATTTACCTTAATTTTGAATTTGCACGTCATGTAAGCCAGTCATGTAATTTTTGTAAATTCTCCGTTATCTATGACAAATTACAACTAACATAATGACTCAATAAATAATGACTACAATCCCAAATCCCAAATCCCAAATCCCAAATCAGTTACTCCCTTGGCTAGATGTGTTAGCGATTACAGCTTGGGGAATTTTAATGCTGAAATACTGGTTCACAGGCGAACTAAATTTATTGATTCACCCAGATTTCTTTTGGTTAGTCATTTTGGGTGCTATGGGGTTACTAATCATTGGTTTTTTCAAGGGACTACAACTTTGGAAACAACGTCGGCGGTATGAAGTACCCAATAACCAGCAGCATATAAATCTATTTCCCCCTGGTTGGAGTAGTGGGTTGCTGTTAACCACAGCAGTTTTAGGATTTATCATTACCCCCCAAGTATTTAGCTCTCAAACAGCACTAGAGCGCGGTATAACTGAACTATTGGGAGCAACACGCGCCCAACCCCAAGCTTTTCGTGCCTCCATCCGTCCAGAAGAGCGAACCCTGATCGACTGGGTACGCACACTTAACGTTTATCCAGAACCGGACGCTTATACAGGGCAAAAAGTCAAAGTCCAGGGATTTGTGATTCATCCCCCAGAATTAGATCAAAATCATTTGATATTAGCCAGATTTGTGATTACTTGTTGTGCAGCCGATGCCTATCCCGCAGGATTACCAGTTCAACTTCCAGAAAACCGCGATAAATACCCACCAGATACTTGGCTAGAAATTGAAGGACAGATGATCACAGAAAACATAGCCAATAAACGCCGATTAACTATTAAAGCTACTTCCCTCAAGGAAATTCCCCAACCCAAAAATCCATATAGTTATTAGGGAATAGGTGATTGGTGATTGGTGATTGGGGACTGGGAAAGAAAATTTTAGATTTTAGATTTTAGATTTTAGATTTTAGATTTTAGATTGGAGATGACAAAAATAATCCAAAATACAAAATCCAAAATCCTTTCATTGCATTCACCTATTACCAATCACCAATCACTAATCACCCATCACCAATTACCAATTACCAATTACCAATTACCAATGACTAATGACAAAATCCTATAAATCTATCCAAGCACTAGATCGGGTAGCGATCGCCCTCATGCTGTTATTAAGTCTGCTGATTGGATTTGTGATCTGGCAAGGTGATGCAGTTAGACCAGTCGTTCGCAATTTTACTTGGCAGAATCAAAAAATCGGCGCTGAAGACACAGCTTTCACCCTCACCTTTAGTCGTCCAATGGACACCAAAAGCGTCGAGGATAATTTAAAAATCGATCCCCCACTGGCAGGTAAAATCAGTTGGGCAGGACGACGAATGGTTTACACACTCGTCACTCCAGCACCTTACGGGACTAACTATAAAGTTTCTCTAGAAGGAGCTAGAGATAAATTTTCCCAAACACAAGGCAAAAACAGGCTCATGCAAGCCTTTACAGGTAGCTTTTCTACTCGGAATCGAGCCTTAATTTACATAGGAGCTAATCAAGAAGAACAGGGAAAATTGGTACTGTATAACCTCACCCAAGAACAAAAAAAGGTACTGACCCCCAAAGACCTAATTGTTATGGACTTTGAGCCATTTCCCAACGGAGATAAAATACTTTTCTCGGCTCGCTCCTCCAAAAATCCAGAATTGCTCTCAGCCCAAATTTATACAGTCACCACAGGTATTACTAGTGAACCAGGTGAACAACCTGAAGCACCAGGTAAACTTGACCTACTTTTAGATAACAAAGAGTATCAAAACCTCAAATTTGACCTCTCTCCTGATGGACAAACAATAGTAGTCCAAAGGGGAAAAAGAGATAATCCCGGAGACTTTGGACTGTGGCAGTTGTCAGCACCCAGGGACAGTTCAGGAGAAAAACCCACCCCACAACGCTTAGAAAGCCAACCCGGAGGAGACTTCCTGATTACACCAGATAGCAAAGCCGTAGCAGTTGCCCAAGGACAAGGAACAGCAATTTTATCCCTAGAAGGAGATACAACTAAACCCCTAGATTTTCTCCCGCAATTTGGCTTGGTTCAAGCTTTCTCTAAAGATGGTTCCCAGGCAGCAATGATCAAATTTAATACTGATTACACGCGGGATTTATTCTTAGTCACTAACCAAGGTGTACAGAAACAACTATTAAAAACCACAGGTTCAATTCTCGGTTGCAATTTTGATCCTGCCTCACCCACCCTTTACTGTTTGTTAACACAGCTAGTATCACAGGAACAATACATAGAACAACCTTATTTAGTGGCGATTAACCTCAAAACCCAAGAACAAAAACCACTGTTGATGCTACCCCCCGCCCAAAGAAATGTGCAAATGAGTTTAGCACCCGATGGGTTGGCTATTTTGTTTGACCAGATAGTTCCAGTAGGAGATACGGCCACCACCCTACCAGTCAATACCTTAAAAACAGATGATGGAGAACCGATAGCTACGAGCAGTCTGTGGTTAATGCCTCTTTTACCTATCACTGACCAAGGAAACCCCGAAATTAAGCCAGAACAACTGCCCTTAGTTGGTTTTCATCCCCTCTGGCTACCGTAAATTGGTAATTGGTAATTGGTAATTGGTAATTGGTAATTTGAAAAAATAAAATTGATTACCCAGTCACCAGTCACCAGTCACCAGTCACCAGTCACCAGTGCTTAATCAAAATTGTCAAATAAAATACTTTAAACTCTGATAATCTCTACCAAATTACAGTAGCTGAGTGCATAGGGACGGCTTGATAATATTTTTTAGCAACTTGATATAACTTTTAATAAACGTCAAGTAGGTTCACACCCTCTACCCCTGGGAAGCCAAAATAGTACACCATAGCAATCTAGACTTGTCTAGGATTTATATAGCAGTTAAACTTGGCTTCTAGAGGCAATCCTGATTACCTCGGAATCGAACATATTTGATCAGCAATGCTGCTATGAACGTTGCTGAATATTTTTAAGCAGGTGGGTCAAGAGTGATGAATATAGGTGACACCTCAAACAATGGCACTGTGATTGAACCCCGAAATTTTGCAAATTCGCCGAAATCAGAGCAGGCGAGTTGTCCCTTTTACTCAGTTCTGCATGATGAAAATACAGCCGTGACTAATTTACCACTCCTGAACCCAGCAGATGATGTTGACCACGGGCTAAATATACAGCAGTCTGAATCTACAGTTACAGACAATTTACAAGATCATAATACCCAAAAAGATTGGATTGCAGAACCTGACAGTGAAAAACAAGCCCTGGTAGATTCAGAGTTTCAGAAGTTGCTGACGCTGAATGAAGAGTTACAAACAGCTAACGGTGATTTGTATGCTCAAGTAAAGCAGCTAAAACAAGAATTAGCTGAGGCAGAAAAGATTTTGCAGTGGCAAAAAAAACGCTCTAGTGTCACTGACTCAATGTTGAATCAACAAACTCAGGAACTAGCAACGGCTCAAGAGCAAATTCAGTCTCTTTTCCAGCAATTAGAAACGGCTGTCCAAACTGTTCAAAGTCAGGAAATGTTCATTGAAACCCATAAGGCACAGTTACAACTGAGTCAGCAACGAGTAGCCCAACTGGAAAGGGAATGTACACTGCTACAAACTAACTACAGTGAACAATCTCACCAACTATTGCACTCAGAAAATACTTGTCGGGAATTACGTACTCGACTAATACGCCAACAACGTCAAACTTTGCAATTTAAAGCAGCACTGGAAAAATGTCTAGATACCCCTGTCCCCAACTATGACACCAACTATGACACCAACTATGACACCAACTATGACACCCTAGAGGATACTGTCTATCATCCCCATGATCTTACTGGTGGACATAGCAGATTTTCTAGAAAAGCCAGGTCTTTGTTTCCCAATGCACAACCTATTAAACCTTGGTCTGCGGAAACCGATGCTACCCATGATACTTGTAGCACTCTACGTCAACATTTAGATAATTCCTGGCTAGAACCTTCAACTCCATGCGCTGATCAACAAGATCAACAAAATTACTCTACCTCCATTTCTGAACCTGCTGAAAAATCTTCAGATGTGGATGATATAGAAATCCCAATACAGTCAAGTCCCCAATTAGAGGATAGTGAATCTACTGCTGAAGTTGCAGATGTTTCTTCTCCTGGGGGATCAAATTTAGATCGCCAGTTGGAAAGTCTGATCGAAATGTTTTTTGCTTCTCAGTCTGCACCCTCAACTTCACCAACAGTCAATGATACAGAGAGTCATCCAGATGATGGGCTAATTTGGGATACCTTAGCATCAAATCTGGAAAAAAATGAGCCACTGGAAACAATCATAGAACAGTCTTTAGTAACGGAAAGTCATTTTCCAGAGTTTACACTTTCATCCAGCAATGAATCACTAATAAATGCCTCTACTCCCGAAAAAGAGCAAAATATTGCCAATATTCCCGAAAATAATGATTATTGGTCAGAATTGCCAAAAGAGCATTTCAGATCAGAACCTTTAGGTGAATATCACCTTGATCATAAATCACCTTCACCTTTGATTTATCCCCAGCGTCCACCCAAGGGACGGAAATCTTTAGCATCGGTGGAACTACCAAATTTCCGCCCCAAGTCGAAAGGTCAATAATCCAAGGACTAATGACTACTTAATTAATGACTTGTTTGGGTTACTGCTTTTGACTTAACGGTAACTACTTGATCCCGTAATCTTGGTTTACCTGTAGAAATGGCGTAGTTGGTCACTAATAGGTTTAACCACAATCCTGGAAAGCGTGTTTCTAGCCAGCCTTGACTCCACTTCAGGAATTTGGGAAACCATGTACTTAGTAAAGCACTGATGAAGGCATAAACGCCAAAGTTGAGGTAATTACCTAACCACCGAACTAAGTCTCTCAACCCTGCTAGTTCCCAAATCCATATTAATAAGGCGGGATTTTTTGTAGCTGCTTTTAATGCTAAACGGTTAAATGTGAACCAGTCGCAGCGGTCTTTAATGAAATTATCTGCTACTTCTGGGGGTTCGTCTGCTAATAAACCAAAGAAGGTATTGAGCATGGCATTAACCCGTTGAGGTGGGATAAATTTCCCTGTGGGAACCATCATTCCTTTGGAAAATAGCCAGGTGACGGAAACGTTACTTTGGTAAGCACGAATTTTATTGAGGTGACGGAAACTTAATAAGTCGTGTTTGAGGGCGGTGTTTAAGAGTGTGGTTAAACGTTCTAGGTTACGAACGAGAGAACCAAAACCAGTAAATACTAGGGGAGATTGCAGGGAAGCAGCATCACCAATGGCGATTAATCTATCAAAGGCTATGGTGCGATCGCTATCACTAACACTAAAATGCCCTGGAATATAGCCAAATGTAGGTTTTTTCCACACTAGCTTATCCATGTCACAACGGCGATATTCTGGCAAAATAGTGAAAAAGTCCTCATACATCTCTAACAACGAACCAGGATTTTTTCTATTCACTTCATGATAATGAAATAAATAAATTGTCAGTTCTTCCCCCGCAGCAGGAAATAATTCCCAAATCAATTGCCTGCCTCTAGAAATATCTCCGTGACTGTAAAGAACATCACCATACTGATAATCCCAGACACCAGGGGCAAATCCTTTATCAATCACTGCTCCCACGGTGGGACATACACTATCAAAGGCTCTACCCCCGTTTAATTGCCAAGCAATAGGGGAAGCTGTACCCATTGCATCTACTAATAATCTACCATTTACCTGCTGTTCAATTACCGTATTTACACCCTTGACAGTAACAGTAACTTGTGTTTTTCTGATATCTGCCCGGATAAATTCTGTTTGCTCCCAAATATCACCACCAGCGGCTTTAAGTTTTTCACCACATAATTGCAATAATTTATCTGAATCTAAAGCGATATTTAAAACAGTTGGCGTGTGTAGAACTGGTGCTTTTAAGTGAGGCGGATTATTAGCATCAAAGAATTTATTAAAGCCGTCTTTATACTCCCTGGCAATAATGGTTTCTAATTCTGCATTTGTTAATAAACCGAGATTGACCAAAGTTTGAATTTCATCACGAGAAATATTCCATTCTCGGTTCATGCGTCCAAAGGGTAATCTTTCCACCAATAGGACTTTATAGCCTAATTTTGCCATGACTGCGGCAT
Source organism: Sphaerospermopsis reniformis (assembly GCF_005402885.1). NCBI lineage: Bacteria > Bacillati > Cyanobacteriota > Cyanophyceae > Nostocales > Aphanizomenonaceae > Sphaerospermopsis > Sphaerospermopsis reniformis. The sequence continues at coordinate 12,715 of NZ_BJCE01000041.1, read as the reverse complement.
GAATCGCACCCAAAGCGCCACCAATATAAATGAGGTCATAAGTGTTTTCTGCTGTTTGTTGCTGGTTTTCTGCATAAAACACCACCTGACGGGGTTGCTGAGGATTTTTGACACCTTCTCGCCAACGTTGCTCCCACCAGTAAGCACGTTTAAGATCATATTCCCCATGAGGCATTTTCTGAAAATACTTGACAGTTAGGGGATAATAGGGTTCTAGCTCTGCGAAAATCGACTTTTGAGGGTCAATCTTTGGTGGTTCGGGGTATTGATGGGGAAAACGGCTTCTAATACCTGTAGTCAGACGTTGCAATATTGAACCTTCGTTAGTGAAGGGTTTGTCTCCCCAACGAAACACTTTGAGGTAAGTGGTGCGTTGTACAGACCACACAAATATAGAAAGTTCGGTTGCTAAAGGTCCTTTGACAGATGCAACCGGGTTTCGCAGACGCAGACCATCTGGGGTCAATAATTTTTCTCCATTTCCCGGCACAAAGTCGGTTTGTAGCCAGTCACGGACAGCACCACTATCGGTAGTAGGAACTTCCAAGTAAAGAATTTCTTTCATTTTCTGCTGATATCTCCTGTCTATCTACTCACTCAGAAAGATTTGACTCAGGCAATAAGTACATTAAGTACGTTAAACTCCGCCCTATCAATTGTTTGAATATTTAATGAAGAAATTTTAATAGTTTGTTAAATTTATGATTCATTTTGGAACTTATGTAAAACTTATCTAAATTTATAATAAAAAAGGCTGAAAACCCTTGAGGTTAAATTTTGATGCTATGAGGAAAAACTTAAACGTCCTGGATAGCAGGGACTCAGACAACAACCAGTTGATGAAGAACTGGTAGCTGCGGTTATTGCCGGAGTAGTCAAGCTTGGACGCGATAAAGGTCAATCTTTGTAAAATTTAACTGCGGAGGTTTTAGAAGACGATCCGCTGTCAAATGGACAACAACGACGCTAGTTGAGTATGTTAGTTGATCAAGCGTGGTTAATTTTGTATTAATCTGTTTAAAGAAAGAGGCAGGGGAGAAAATAAAATTGCTCACAAAAAGATATTTAAACTTAGTCTTTTAAAAAGGTTATACTCATACTTTTTAAGAACAAAAGTAAGAGGACATTAAGCATAGCCTGATATAAATATGCTAAATTAAATGTAGATAGTAATCCTATATCACTAAAATGCAAGCTGATAAATATCCATTTGCCCAAGAATTGATTACTGATATTCAAGGTAATATCAGAAAAGTAGTCATGGATTTTCAGGAATATCTACGGTTGCTAGAAGCACTCGAAGATGAAGGACTGATTCTAGCTATGAAAGAAGTAGAAAATGAGACACCATTAAATTTAGATGAAGCTTTAGCGGAATTGGAACAAGAGTGAATATCCAGTATCTACCCAGTTTTATTAAAGATTTAAAAGCACTAAAAAGTACACCTTACTATGAGTCTATCAAGAAGTTTGCTTTTGAAGAAATAATCGAAATATCGAGTTTTGAAGAAATCACAAATATTAAAAGACTTCAGGGATATGATAATGCTTATCGGATTCGTATAGGTGATTATCGTCTGGGTGTTATTTTTGATGGTGAAATATTAATTTTTGAAAGAGTTTTACATCGGAAAGATATTTATCGCTATTTTCCCAAATAGATGATTTCGGAATCATGATACAAATATATGGGTAGGGGTTTAGTATTGCTAAACCCCTACAAAATTTATTGCTTTATGCGTCTTAAAATCCCTACTGCCAAACGTAAATAAGGATAAACAAAATAATCCAGATAACATCAACAAAGTGCCAAAACAACGAAGTTGAATTAACACCAAAGTGACCATTATCGTAGTTACCGGGAATAAAAGAACGAATCAAAATCATAGACTGTAACAAAATCCCGGTGAAAACGTGCAAACCGTGAAACCCAGTTAATAGGTAAAACATCCCGCCATAAGTACCGGAAGTAAAGCCAAATTCTAATTGACTCCATTCCACATATTGACCATATAAAAAGTAGCTACCCATTGCCATTGTAGCTAACAAATAGATGCGAAATCCTGCTAGGTTATGTTGTTGTAAACATCTCTCAGCCAAGTAAATTACAAAGCTGCTAGAAACTAGGATAATAGTGTTAATTGTTGGGGCGACTATTTCTAATCCTTCAACACCAGCAGGAAGCCAATTAGGGTTTGTAGTTTTGTAGATGATATAACCAGCAAAGAAACTTAAAAAGATGACACTTTCTGATAGAAGAAAGACAATAAAACCAAACATTTTACTGCCTTCTTCGTCGTGTCCATGTTCATGGGCTGCATGATGTATTTGTGGCGTTTTGATTGAACTATCCATTGGTAATGTTCTCCTTTTGTTTTGGCAATACTGTTCAGTTAAGTTTGATTTTTTTATCTCACGCAGAGGCGCAGAGAACGCAGAGGTAAGAGAAAAAATTGTTTAATACTTAACTGAACTGTATTGTTTTTATTCGGCTGTTTTTATGGTTTGGGGTTCTAGGTTGGCTGTTAATGGTTCTGATTTTCCGTAACCGTAAGGTTCACTAATAATGATGGGAATTTCTTCAAAGTTCTCTACAGATGGAGGTGAAGAAATGAGCCATTCTAAACCAATTGCCCGCCAAGGGTTATCAGGTGCTTTTTCACCTTGTAACCAAGAAACTAAGATGTTGAAAATGAAGGGTAAGGTGGACATTCCTAATAGGAACGCGCCTAAACTAGCGAGAACATTCCAAAATGTATATTCTGGTGCGTAGGAAGCAACTCGGCGTAACATCCCTTGCAAACCTAATGGGTGCATGGGTAAAAAGTTTAAGTTTGTACCGATAAATGCTAACCAAAAATGTATTTTTCCCCAACCTTCGTTATACATTCTGCCGGTCATTTTGGGAAACCAATGATAGAGGGCTGCATACATTCCCATTGTTACTGTTCCGTACAGAACATAATGGAAATGTCCAACTACAAAATAGGTGTTATTAACGTGAACGTCTACTGGTACAGAGGAAAGCATAATTCCTGTAATTCCAGCAAAAACGAACATAATTAAACCACCTAATGCAAATAACATTGGTGTATTTAATTTGATTTTTCCACCCCAAATTGTCGCCACCCAAGCAAATACTTTAATTCCTGTGGGAACAGATACAAACATGGTCGTAACCATGAATAGTAACCGCATCCAACCAGGTGTTCCACTCACATACATATGGTGTACCCACACAATGGCACTGACCACAGCAATTAACATCGAAGAAATGGCAACTACTTTATAACCAAATAATGGTTTACGGGAATAAACAGGGAAAATTTCTGAGAAAATTCCGAAGATTGGCAGAATAATTACATAAACCGCAGGGTGGGAATAAAACCAGAAATAATGTTGAAACATTACCGGGTTTCCACCTTTGCTGGGGTCAAAAAATGCTGTTCCCATTGTTAAGTCAAACAGCAACATTACCGCACCAGCAGTTAAAGCAGGAAGTCCAAATAATTGAATAATTTGGGCGCTAAATACTGCCCAGACAAACAAGGGCATTTTAAAAAAGCCCATTCCTGGCGCACGCATTTTCACAATGGTGGTGACAAAATTCACCGCACCCATAATAGAAGAAACACCGGAAACAGCTACCGCTAATAACCAGAGAACTTGACCATTTATTAAATGTCCTGTGGGGTTTTGTAAACTCACGGGAGGATAAGCCCACCAACCAGCTTGGGCTGGTCCACCAGGGACAAAAAAGCTGGACATGAGTAAAATTCCCACTACTGGGACCATCCAAAAAGCGGCAGCATTGAGGCGAGGAAATGCCATATCTCGCGCCCCGATCATGATAGGTACGAGATAGTTTGCTAAACCAACAAGAGAGGGAAATGTCCACAGAAACAGCATTACTGTCCCGTGCATTGTGAACATTCCGTTATAAACTGTACGATCAATTAAATCAGATTCAGGGGTGACAAGTTCGCCCCGTAAAATCATCGCAAAAATGCCACCAACAAGGAAGAAAATAAAAGAAGTAACAAGGTATTGAATACCGATTACTTTGTGGTCTGTGCTGAAAGTGAAATAGGTTTTCCAGTGAGTTGGCGTTGAGTGATGATGTGATTCACCACCAAGATTAAGTGATATGTTTGTCATGGGATTTTGGATTTTAGATTTTAGATTTTAGATTTTGGATTTTGGATTTCATCACAATCCTGTTAATCCTTAAATCCTGGACATCCTGATTCAGACAAAAAGAAGGTTTCGCGCAAAGTGAAGAAAGAAGCAAAGGCGCAAAGGAAGAAAGAATTAATTAACCTGCAAAATTAACTACTGGAGGTGCAGCAGGTTTAACAGTTTCCCAACCGTTTTGTACATTTTGATTGTGATTTTGGGCGTATTCGGTAGCGGCTTGGTTTGGTGCAACTGTGGGATTATGACTGGCGGCTTTTTTCAACCAATCGTGATATTCTTCTGGGTTTTCTACTATCACGTTTGCTTGCATGGTTGCAAAGTATGTACCGCTATATTGGGAGTCGGTGAGGCTATATTTACCGGGGCGAATGGGGGTAAATTCAAAGTCGATGGTTTTACCGGGAACGATGTCTTGTTTAACGCGAAATGCGGGAATATACAAACCGTGGAGTACGTCTTCTGATTGTAGGGCTAAACGTACACGGCGATCGCTTGGTAAATGTAATTCTGTACTTGTAATTCCCTGTTCAGGATAACTGAACACCCACGCCCATTGTTTAGCAATTACGTCAATTTTTTCTAAGGGTTCGCTAACAATTTCTCCTGGTGTTTCTTGCACTTCTGCATGGGCAATTTGCACAGGTAAGGGGTTATGTAAATGTAATAATTGGGAAGGTCCTTGAATCCCCATGTTTTCATACACTTCATAACTGTAACTTGCTATCCACAATACCAACATGATGGGAATAGCAGTCCAGATAACTTCTAAAGTGATATTTCCTTCAATATGTGGACCATCACTAAAGTCATAACTTTTGGCACGATGAAAAAGAACAGAATACAAAATAGCGGCAGTGACACCTAAGAAAATAAAAGCCCCAATTGTCACTAAAAAGCTAAACAAATCATCAATCAAATGTGATTCAGCCGCAGCTTGGGGGGGAAGCCAAGAATAGGCTTGTTTACCAATGAAAATACTGGCAATTGTGATGACAAAACCCCCCGCCATCACTAGGAAAAGATTTAAAATCAACCGAGTGTTCATGGTCATTTGTTGGTAATTGGTAATTGGTAATTGGTGATTGGTAATTGGTAATTAGTAATTGGTAATTGGTAATTAATTGGCATCTGAAAATTACGAATTACAAATTACAAATTACGAATTAATTACCTAGTACCTGATTAATGTCTTGTCCCATTCTTAACAAGTTATCCGCAGTATTATGTACACCAAATTCGGCTGCTAACTGCGCTCCTAATGTGCCGTGAAGATACATTAAGGCCATGATGAAAACTCCGGCAAAAATATAACTCCAACGCACTTGCATATCGGAGTCTTTGCAAGTAATGTAACGTTGCCATCCCCGCCAAAATGTCATTCCTACCATTAAAGCTAAGAGAAAAACACCGCCCACACCATGCCACATCATCGTGGACATTGCTTGCAAACCCCAGGAACTTTTTAAGTGTACTGGGGGAGTTGCTAACAACATTTCATAAAAACCAGCAGCAACTGTGAAAAATGTGATCACAGAAGCCGCTACCATGTTGTACCAACCAACTTCAAATAATTGGGCGCGTTCTACAGCTAAACCCAATGATTTAAATAACCATTGTTCTATGGGGAAAAGTACAGCAACTAAATCAAAAATTACCCCAATAATGAACAATCCTAATGTGAGGTGAACTAGGTTAGGATGAATAGGAATTGTGTAAGGTAGTCCGTTTGCTCCCATTTGGGCGCTGACTTGATCAATTAATTCTGAATTCATGGTAATATTCCATCCTTTACGGCTTCCACAACGGGTACTGTATGTATTCCATAAACCCACACTAATTCATCACCAAGATATACTTGAAAACCAACAAGTATGGTTAAAAGTAAACAAACTGCTAAATAATGAATTGGCAATCTTTGGGGATCACGACTGCGAAGTACATAACGCCAAGCTGTGATGGCTGCTAAAATTCCTGATAGTGACCAACCGATTAAGGTATGGTAATTTAATACTGATTTGACGATGTTGTAAGGTTTGGCTAAACCTGCTTCATACTGTCCAAAAATAATGGCTATAAATATGGATACGGTAGCTACAAATAAATTCCACCAACCCACTTCATAAAACCGAGTTTTGCCAGTTAAAAAGCCAATTAAATCACAGAAAACTGCAAATAAGATCATGGCAATTACAAAGTGAACCACGATGGGATGCAGTGGATCTGGATATGGTAAATTGTGGTCGTTCAACGACGTTAAATACTCAATCATCAACTTCTCCTAGATTTATAGAATACTCCTTGGACAAACTTCAATAATTCATCAAAGTTACTACTATTAATCACGACTACTCATATTTTTTAGAATATTTCTGTGATATTATTCTGTTAATATGGTGTCATTTTTGTATTGATTAACAGCTAATTTGTCAGCAATTTTTAGCAAAGGATGTGAAGTCAATTCATATACTCATAAAAACAGTCTGTAACAGCAATTTTTGATGTAGCTAAATTCAATTGCTGTTAAGTTGCTGTTCAGGCTTTGATTTACTAGAACACCGATTCATTAATCGTAAGGGCGAAGCATTCGGACGGAATATGAACTGGTTTCAGCGATAGGTTATCACCCGAATGCTTCGCCCCTACAAGTTCGATACTCTAGACCTATTGGTTTAGGTTACGTAAATTTTTATTAATTGTCAAAAAAAACTAAAAGTTAAACTTTTAGAATGAGTAGAGAGCAAAGGTAGAGAGCAAGAAGGGGAATATGATAATCTGAATATCCTTGCTTTCTGTAGATATTATGAAATACAAAGAAAAGATTTTGATGTCTAGTAGTGTACATTTAATAATTATTACTTTGTTTTTTTAATAACAGAATTTTATGTAATTTATGGTATGTCAACAAACTGTCTGTATGGTTAATTGGCTGTAATTAAGAATTATTCTAAATTAGATATTACTCATTACCCATTACCCATTACCCATTACCGAATTTGCAATATTGCTAAAAATGTACATTCCCAAACTAACCGGGGTTGAGCATAAGATAATAAATTCTTGCGAGTTTTTTCCAATTGTTCAATAATGCCAGGTTTATGTATTTGTTGCCAGTAAAATTGTTGCAGATAATCTATTAACCATAATTGTGCTTCTGTGTCTAATTCTTTATCAATTTTCTTCGCTAGTTCTAACGCATGACGATAAGATTTAGGTGTTTTTTTTACTTCTTGGAGTAATTCACTATTAATTGTTTGTAGTTGTTGGTAAGCTAAAATTGCACTTCCTGGACTACCAGCAGCTATACTTAAAATTTCTGGATGTTGTAAAATCCCCCCATTTCCTGTTTGTGTTAAAACTTGAGCAACAGCAGCAGTATCTAATCTATAAAAAGGGATTTTTTGACAGCGAGAAACCAAAGTTGGTAAAATTGCATCAGGAGAAGGAGCGATTAAAATTAAAGTCGCTTGTCCTGGTTCTTCCAAAGTTTTCAGTAAAGCATTAGCAGCAGATTCAGCCATTGTTTCTGCTTGTTCTAAAACTACCACATTTCTGGGCGCTTCCAAAGGTGGACGGGATAAAAATTGGGTAATTTCTCTAATTTGTTCTAAACGAATAACTGGAGGTGCTTTGCGTTTTACTCCTTTTTCTGCTGCTTCTGCTGCTGTTAACCTTTGTCCTTGATATTGATAAGTTGGTTCTACCCAAAATAAAGCGGGGTGGTTTCCTTGACGAATACGATTTTTTAAAATAGATAATTGTTCAGGTTTTACAGAACTAGAAAATAATAATTCAATAAAACATTTAGCGGCTAAACTTCTACCCACACCATCAGCACCAACAAATAAATAAGCTGGTGCGACTCTGTTTTGTTTAACAGAAGATGTTAATAAATCTATTGCTTGTTGTTGTCCAATTAGTTCTTCAAACATTATTTATAAGGGGTCATGAGTCAGGATAACAGAGAAATAAAAAATCATTAATTAATAATAATCAAAAGCAATGATCATAAAACCCAGAAAAAATCTAATTCCTCTGCGTCTTCTGTGTCTCTGAGGTTCGATACAAAAAATCTTCACTAATTATTTTCAGGGAGTTTCGGATATCACAGAATTACGAATTAAAATTTCCTTGATATTTTCATGCACCAATTCTTGATTTAAACTACCATCAACTCGAAAAATTCGAGAAGGATAATTAGCAGCTAATTCAGTATATCCTTGCTGTACACGACGATGAAAATCTATTGTTTCCTGTTCAATTCTATCTAATTTACTTTGACCACGTTTACGAGAAAGTCCTAATTCCACATCCACATCTAACCAGATAGTTACATCACTTTGTAAACCACCTGTAGCAATATAATTTAATTGATTAATTAAACTCATACTTAAACCCCTACCATAACCTTGGTAGGCAATAGTAGAGTCAGTATAGCGATCGCATAAAATATATTTTCCTGCTCCTAAATTTGGCTTAATTTCCTGCTCGATGTGTTGCGCCCGATCAGCAGCGTATAATAATAATTCCGTAACCTCACCCACAGGTTTATCCTCTGATTTTTCCAGCAATAGCTGTCGTAAATGTTTCCCTAACTTTGTTCCCCCTGGTTCACGAGTCAGAATAACTAATACACTTAAAGTTTCTAGCCACTGACTACACAGTTGCATCTGAGTAGTTTTACCAGAACCTTCCACACCTTCAAATACAATTAATTTACCGCTCATATTTTGAAAATTTCCTATTACCGATTTTTTTTAACCTTATTATCGCTCGCTATGCCGCAATTAGATATTTAATCTCGTAGTTATCAGTTGTACCACTCAATTGTGTAATTATTACAGATATGATTAAATCGAATCTGGAGGTATTGGGTATTGTCTGTCCAGAAACAATGATCAAACATGACTTTACTTTCAAAAAGATCCCCAATTTCTTAAAGAAGTCGGGGATCTGGGTATGCAAGATTCCTATAGCTGAATACTTACGCATAACCTATATTTACCAAGACAGCGATCGCAATCTTGGCATCATCTTTAGTCCTAATCACATCTTTTACCTGTTCCTGACTTCTTGATAGCGACTTGTACTGAGCGCAGTCGAAGTAAGCGTGGCGTTAGCCATTCTCCTGACTTTTGCTATAACTGATCAAAGGTAATGACTATACGGTAATATACTGTGCTAGAGTTTTAGTTAAAGTAGTTTTGGGAACCGCACCGACCACTGTATCAACTTGCCTACCCCCCTTAAATACCATGATAGTGGGGATGCTACGAATACCATAATGACTAGCAACTGTGGGATTTTGATCTGTGTTCACTTTCACCACTTTCACCTGTCCTTCATATTCAGCGGCTACTTCTTCAACAACAGGAGACAACATTCTACAAGGTCCACACCAAGGGGCCCAAAAATCCACTAAAACCGGAGTCTCACTATCCAACACTTCCTGTTTGAATGTTGCTTCTGTGACATTGGTAATAGTCATAGTTGTTCTCCTGATCTGAGTGAATTAACTTGAAAGCTCGACATTTACCTATGCTGCAATATTGACTTATTTAGGGATTTTACCGCAGAAAACGGTTGTTTATAGATGAGAATAGTTTAAATGATTATTACAATACCTCTACATCTAGATATCATCGTCTGACCTAAGAGTTAAAATAGAAACCGAAAAATCATTAGAGGTATTTATGATGAGCGATCGCGACTATACCCTAATCATTGATAAAAGTGGCAGTATGTCAACTCCTGACCAAGTTGGTGGTAGAAGTAGATGGGAGATTGCCCAAGAGTCTACCCTCGCTTTAGCTAGAAAAGCAGAACAATTTGATCCCGATGGGATTACAGTTTATGTCTTTTCTGGGCGATTTAAACGTTATGAAAATGTCACTTCCGCCAAAGTTGCTCAAATATTTCAAGAAAATGACCCTGCGGGTACAACCAACTTAGCAGGTGTATTACAAGATGCCCTCAATAATTATTTTCAGCGTAAAGCTTCAGGGCAAACTAAACCCAATGGAGAAACAATTTTAGTGGTAACTGATGGTGAACCTGATGATCGCAAAGCCGTATTTGAAGTCATCATTAGCGCCACTAGGCAAATGGAGCGAGATGAAGAATTAGGAATTTCCATGATTCAAGTCGGCTCAGATGCTCAAGCGACAAAATTTCTCAAAGCACTAGATGATCAGTTGCAAGGTGTAGGCGCTAAATTTGATATTTGTGACACCGTGACTTTAGATGACTTAGAAGAAATGAGTTTGGCAGATGTGTTGATGAATGCCATCACTGACTAATTAGGGTTTAGTGAAAAAGTCTTGTCGTGAAGCTAGGGAATAGGGAATAGGGAGAAAAATTTTAGATTTTAGATTTTAGATTTTAGATTGGAGTTGACAAAAACAATCCAAAATCCAAAATCCAAAATCCAAAATAAAAAAACTCCAGCATAGCTGCCTCCTACCTCCCGACTCCTGACTCAAAACCATCAACTCAACTTTAAGAGCTACTTTAATAGCTGGATCACTGGAGAATTATCAATGTTAGAAAATCGTGATTACACACTGCTGATAGACAATAGTGCCAGTATGGGAAAGCCATTGGGATTAGGGTACACCAACAAAACCAAATGGTTAGCTTTACAAGAATCAACTTTTGCTCTTGCTCGCAAGTGTGAAGAATTTGATCCAGATGGTATCACCATTTATTTATTTGCCCGCAAATTTCAACGCTTTGATAATGTTACCGCTGAGAAAGTAGCCCAAATTTTTGCAGAAAATCAACCTGCGGATACAACTAATTTAGTAGGTGTACTTCAAGATGCCCTTAATAACTACTTTCAACGTAAAGCAACTGGTAAAACTAAGCCTAATGGGGAAACAATCTTAGTGATAACTGATGGGATACCAGGCAATAGACAAGCAATATTTGAAATCATCATCAAAGCTACTTACCAAATGGAACAAGAGAAAGAATTAGGAATTTCCATGATTCAAGTAGGTGAAAATTCTCAAGCTACAAAATTTCTCAAAGCTATAGATGATGAATTAACAACTGTTGGGGCTAAATTTGATATTTGCGATACTATCACCTTGGAAGATTTAGGAGAAATGAGCCTCACGGATGTTTTAATCAATGCCATAGGTGACTAAATATTTAGTGTCTTAGGCTGGCTGAATTGACTAATGATAAATGGAGAATGGAAAAATGTTAGACAATCGTGATTACACTTTAATTATAGACAAAAGCGGTAGCATGGCCACCCCAGATCAAAAAGGTGGACGAACCAGATGGGTAGCAGCACAAGAATCTACTTTTGCATTAGCTAGTAAATGCGAACAATTTGACCCTGATGGCATAACTGTTTATTTATTTTCCGGTAGATTCAAACGTTATGATAATGTTACCTCTAGTAAAGTAGCACAAATTTTTCGGGAAAATGATCCAGCCGGGACAACTGATTTAGCAGGTGTATTGAAACACGCTACTGATGATTATTTTCAGCGTAAATCTAGCGGGCAAACGAAAGAAAATGGCGAGACAATTTTAGTTGTAACTGATGGTGAACCTGATGATCGTAAGGCGGTAATGAAAGTTATTATCGAAGCATCGCGCCGACTTGATCGAGATGAAGAATTAGCAATTTCCTTTATTCAAGTTGGTACTGATGCCCAGGCTACTCGCTTTTTGAAAGTTTTAGATGATGAACTGCAAAGTGCTGGGGCAAAATTTGATATTTGTGATACAGTAACAATGGAAGATATGGAAGATATGAGTTTATCAGAAGTGCTACTTAATGCCATCACTGACTAGCTAAACTCACTAGCTAAACTCATAATGAGGAGTGTTTACAATGGACTCCATTGATCAGTTATTAGCGGAAATTCAGGCTGAATACAAAGGGGAAAAACCTCAACCACAGCAGCCACAAAAGCCAACAGTAACTACAGCCAAACCCTTGATGAATTCTGCTTCTAAGTCCGATGCTTTAATAGATAACTTATTAGCAGATGTCAAAGCTGATTTTGCTGAACAAGATGCGGCTGAAGAATTGAGAAAACAGCAAGAATTAGAACAGGAAAAAATTCGTCAAGTACAACTTAAAGCTCAACAACTTGAGAATTTGCAGAAGCAAGCTCAAGCATGGTTATCTAAATTAGATCCCTTCTCATCTGAAGGACTTTGGTTTGAAAGGTTTGCGGAAGCATACCCATCAAAATTAGATGCTGCCATTGAATATTTACAAAACAATTAGTAGCAATATCCAGATACTCGACTTTTCACAGAAGTTGAGTATTTTATTTACAGCAGCTTTCATTGGTCAGCGGTCAGCGGTCAGCAGTAAAACCCTTTTGGTGCAAGGCTTTTTGATCAAAATTTTTACCTGATTGATCTGCAATAGACCTGTCCGAAAATTAAAAAGGCAGTCTGTGTATGGCTTTGAGGATGTTCTCATTTCAGCCAGACTTGACGTAATCATCAGGGCTAGAGATAGTTACTGTTAGTATAGCCCGGAAAAAAT
>NZ_BJCE01000040.1:0-31749 GCF_005402885.1 Sphaerospermopsis reniformis | reverse complement strand
ATAAAAGTAAACGCAATTGCAATACCTGTCGTACTGGTAGTTGTTTTGAGCGCGTAGGGGGATAATTGACTATCCCTTTTGAGCAAGTCTTAAAGAATCTGCGTGTCTTTAGACCGCAGAGTGTCAAGTCAGACAGTATGTTTGTAAAATTGTAATAATGTAAGTTGCTAGTTATGCCTTTAAAGGCTAAAAAATGGGAACTTTCAGCAGATATAGGAAGAAAAATCCTAGATGATACTATCGAAATTGATTGTTATCCTGAATCCTATTCCTAACTATCAACTTGGGTTAATAATAATTATTGTTTTTGCAGAAAGTTAAAACCTGAAATTAAATTTAGGATGGCTGCCATCAGATGAATTCCCCATCTTCTTCAAATTATTGGAATGGGCGCTTTATAGGTGATAACCAGCGATACCGGATCGATAAACCTCTAGCTGTCGGTGGTATGGGAGAGGTATTATTGGCTACAGATACCCGTGTAGGTCAACAGATAGTATTGAAGTTACTCAAAGATACGCTGGTAGCATCCCAAGAGATGAGAAAGCGTTTTGAGCGGGAAGTGGCGGTGTGTGCAGCTTTACAAAGTGACCACATTGTTAAGATTAGTGATTGCGGGGTAACACCAGAAGGATATCCTTTTTATGTGATGGAGTATTTGCGCGGACAAACATTACGACAATTGCTACTGCATGAAAAGCGATTATCTGTAGAAAGAACCGTGAGTATTATTTCTCAAGTGTGTCAGGCTTTACAGATGGCACATCAAGGAGTAACTTTACAAAAAGATGGTATCAATGAACATATTCAGGTGATCCATCGTGACCTGAAACCAGATAATATCTTTCTCATCCCTACAGATTTGGGAGAGTGGGTGAAGATATTAGATTTTGGTGTAGCTAAAATCCGTAATGATTCTTCTGAACAGAGCAATTTAACTACTACTTTTATCGGCACATTTCGTTATGCTGCACCTGAGCAGATTCAAAACAAGCAAAATTTAGATGCCAGGGCTGATATTTACAGTTTGGGCATTATCTTGTATGAAATGTTAAGTGCAGCAGATCCCTTTGGTTTCAGCATTAAAGGTAATAATATCAGTGAAGCTTCCTGGGTTGTTGCTCATACTTATGAACTACCAAAACCTTTGCGTGAACAACTTGGATGTGAAAACATATCTGCCGAAATGGAAACTGCAGTCATTAAATGTCTGCAAAAAGATCCGAATAATCGCTTTGCATCAGTAGGTGAACTAAATCAGGCGTTGCAAGAGGTTATTAAACCCACCCTTGGTACCGCTAGTACCATAAATGAAACTATTGTTCAGCCTCAACCTGATTTTCATCAGGAAACTGTCTCTAAACCCTTGCAAACATTTTATACAAGCGAATCTGAAGATGAGACTATTCTACTGATCCCACAATTGCCAAATCAACAGTCAAATAACGAAACAGTACCCCGTCCCCTACAACCAAATCAACCACAACCACCAGAAGGGGGTATGTTCCAACATCGTCCTTCACCCTATGCAAACAACAATAACGAAACAGTACCCCGTCCCCTACAACCAAATCAACCACAACCACCAGAAGGAGGTATGTTCCAACATCGTCCTTCACCCTATGCAAACAACAATAACGAAACAGTACCCCGTCCCCTACAACCAAATCAACCACAACCACCAGAAGGGGGTATGTTCCAACCCCAACCGTCATCAGAACCAAAGAATCATCAAAATCCAGCAAATAGGCCAATCAACAATGAACAAGCCAGCAACTTAGATAATACCTTGTATCAGCCACGACCTGTAGTTTCTCCAAGTCGTAACAATATACCAGATAACACAATCTTTCAACCAAAGCCAGAACAGTTAGTTAGCCCCAGAAGTTCCCACAGTTTTGGGCGAAATATTTGGATTGGATTAGGAATTGTATTAGCTTGTTTGACAGGAATACTGATATTTTTCTTGTTCTCAAATTCTGGTTCTCAAGATTTACCTGGTGAACCTAGCTCAACTCAAAGTAATTAATATAACATAAGTTACTAGTTAGGAATAGGAGTCAGGAGTCAGGGAACACTAAGAAGGCAAGAGACAAGAGTTTATTTTTCCCAATTACCCATTACCCGTTACCCATTACCAGCCTCAACAGATGTGATCCGTGGAACTCATCAAAAAATTATCGACAAAAGTCTAATTACCTTTCCAAGACTCATCCAGATATTCTAGAGGCATCTGGATTAGCTACCAGCCAAACACTTTCATGCTTATCTTTGTTGTACAAACATTAGCAGAAATTCTAGCTGGAGGAACATCACTTACCAGTACCGAGCAAATTGACTTTAGTCATCCTAGCCATCGTCGGGAAGAGGGTGCAAGTCCGACTCTCAACTTGTATGTTTACGACTTACGCGAGAGTAAACAAATACAGCATTCCGGCAGACAAGTGGAACGCAAACTAACAAACGCTCTGCAACCTGCCATGATCAATTGGTCGCCTATTTGGTTTGATGTCTCTATATTATTAACAGCTTGGGATAGAACTGCTTTAGGTGAGCATCACTTATTAAGTGAAGCTTTGAATGTACTGTTGCGTCATCGCCCTCTGCAAGAGGATTTTTTAGTTCCAGAATTGCGGGGTTATGGCAATTTGTCCATGACAGTTGCTCTTGATCCACCGATTGAGATTGGCTCGTTATGGAGCGCACTCAATGTACCCTTGCGTGCTGGTTTGTATGTGACGGTGACAGTACCCTGGGAGCCACAGTCGATGCCTGTACCATTGGTTTCGGAAAGAATTTTCAATTTACAAAACCAATTTTATGGCAATGGCAATGGTAACGGCTCAGTTGCTACTAAACGGGTAGCGATCGCTGGCATGGTGAAAAGTGCGGTAGCTAATCAGCCTTTGGTGGATGCCAAAGTTGCTGTAGTCAAAACTGAAAAATCTGTATTAACAAATCAAGAAGGAATTTTCTTTTTTGAAGATTTACGTATAGGTAATTATGTTTTGACAGTCAATTGTCCTGGCTATTTACCACAGAATGTTAATGTCTTAGTCGATAGCCAAAATTATACCTTCAAAGAAATCTTACTAACTCCTGAATAACGAAGGCAGGAGGCAGGAGGCAGAAGGCAGGAGGGGGTTTTTGTTAAGGGGATTTATACCCCACTCCAAAAACTTTTGCCTTCAAAGGCGTTAGCGTAGCGAGACGAAGTCCGGTTTTAGACCCGATTGTTTCGATAAATTTGGGTGTTTACCGATTAGGAGATGCTTTTATGGCCAGACTTGATTACTTTGCTCCGGGTGTCTATATTGAAGAAATTGACCGTGGCAGCAGACCAATTGAAGGTGTGAGTACGGCGATCGCTGGTTTTGTCGGGTTTACAGAAGATGTGCGTGATGGGGCTGAATTATTTAAGCCCATGTTAATTACTAATTGGACGCAATATCTTAACTATTTTGCTCGTCCTAATTCTGATGGTTTCACTGATTTTAACGCCTACTTACCTTTTGCTGTTTATGGCTACTTTATGAATGGTGGTGGTCGTTGCTGGGTAACAAGCATTGGTACTCAGTTACCAGGCGCACCTAAACCCTCAAGCCCAGAACCAGCCATTCTCACAATTACTGGTAGAGGTAATCGGCCAACACTCCGCTTTGCTTTGCGCCCTGAACAAGCAGCCAGCGGAGCAGTCAATATTTTAATTACCGATGGTGGTCCTCGTCCTTTACCAGAAGGTACAGAAGGGGAAGCCCCACCCAATACTGGCGAGTATTTTTCTGTGCAGATTCGCCGGGGTGATGAAGTTCTGGAACAATACGAGAACTTAACCATGAACCGGGAGGCCGCAGCTCAGGTAGCCACCTATGCAGTGGCGGCTTTAAGAAATTCTATGTATATTCAGGTGCAAGATGTATCTCAAGCTGGACAGCCTTTATCGCGCCGTCCGGCCAATGGACAATATGAACTAGCACCACCGATTGTAGCTGTTCCCGTCGATAGATTTTCCAGCGATTTAGAAGGTATACGTGATGATCGTACAGGAGTAAGGGGGATTTTTGAAATAGATGAAATCACCATGTTGGCCTGTCCTGATTTAATGCGGGCATATCAAGCGCAAGTGCTAAATTTGGATCAAGTCCACGGCATCATGGAATTGATGATTAGTATGTGCGAAGGTTCAGCCAGTGGTGATATTCCTAACCCACCCAACCGCATGGTTTTGATTGATCCGCCTTCAGAAGCAGTCAAACCGCAACAGGTAGTGGAATGGTTGAATAGATTTAACCGTCGTTCCATGTTTGCTGCACTTTATTATCCTTGGATCAAAGTTGCCAACCCACGCGATCGCGGTAATCCGATTCTTGTACCTCCCTGTGGACATATCATGGGAGTTTGGGCGCGGACTGATGAAACTAGAGGTGTTTATAAAGCTCCTGCGAATGAAGTACCTAGAGGCGTAATCGGTTTAGGTTATGAGACCAACTTCCGCGAACAGGAATTATTAAACCCCTTGGGTATTAACTGTATTCGCACCTTCCCCAATCGTGGTATCCGCGTCTGGGGTGCGAGAACCTTGGTTGAGCCAGATAAAACCGAATGGCGTTATATCAGTGTACGACGCTTGATTAGTTATATCGAAAAATCCATTGAATTAGGTACTCAGTGGGTAGTCTTTGAACCCAACGATGAAGATTTGTGGGCGCGTGTTAGACGTACTGTGAGTAACTTCTTAGAACGGATTTGGCGTGAAGGTGCTTTATTTGGAGCTTCACCACAACAAGCATTTTATGTCAAGTGTGATGAGGAACTTAACCCACCAGAAACCAGAATATTAGGTCGTCTATATATTGAGGTCGGTGTTTGTCCTGTCAGACCTGCTGAATTTGTCATTTTCCGCGTCAGTCAGTGGAATGGAATCGCAGATGAAGAGTAGCAGAAAATCCATCTTGAAGGTTTTTATATCACTTATTGCACAGGAGGTTAAATCATTATGCCAGGGGAATTTTTAACGGCTTGCAAGTTTTACTTCGAGGCTGACGGAATTACTGATAAATTCATCAAAGAAATTAGTGGACTAGGTGTTGAAAGTACACCAGCGCAAGATATCCACGGCTCATCTAAGTCTGGTAAGATCATGCGGCAGGCAACACCAACAGTAGTAAAATTTACTAATATTACATTGAAGGTAATTGCCACTGATGATATAGACCTGTATCAATGGTATCAGAAATGTAACGAAGATATGGGAGATCCCAGACAGTGGGCGCAAAACCGGAAAACTGGCTCAGTAGTTGCCTATGATCAGCAAGGCAGTGAAAAAGCTCGTTGGAACATAGTTAACTGTTATCCCTGTAAATACACGGGTCCCACCTTAACTGCATCTGGTGGAGATATGGCCAATGAAACTATTGAGTTAGTTCACGAAGGCGTTAAACGGGTCAAATAATGATCAAATAATGGTCAAATAATAAATTTAGCAACAATCAAAAGTGTCACAAACAGCAGGTCAAGTTCCAGAAATTCTTACAGCCCATCGGTTCTACTTAGGTCTAACATTAGATGGTCAACAAGATAATGTTGATGGTTTCTTTTTAGAGTGTCAAGGCTTTAAAAGAACTCAAGATGCTATTGAAATTGCTGAAGTTACTCTTAATAAATGGGGTGCATCAGATAAAGGTCAAGTCGTCAGAACCAAAATTCCTGGTAATGTCAAAAGTGGGAATATCACTCTCAAAAGAGGAATGACCAATTCTCTAGCTATCTGGAAGTGGTTTGAAGCCGTTCAAGAAGGCAAATGGGCTGATCAACGTAAAAATGCTTCTTTGACTATCTATGACCAATCTGGCAAAGAACAAGCAAGATTTGAATTAGCTGGTGCTTGGCCTGCCAGTTATAAAATAGCCGATGTTAATGCCCGCAGTGGTGAGATAGAAATTGAAGAAATTGAAGTTGCCTATGAAGAATTTAAGCGCGTAAAATAATAGGCAAAATATGTTTGCAACAGAGTTTGAATTTACACTGCCTAAAGGGTATCTAGACTCGGAAGGCAATCTGCACCGTAAGGGTATAATGCGATTATCAACGGCTATAGATGAGATAGCGCCTTTACGTGACCCCCGTGTCAAAGCTAACCCAGCCTATGCCACAATTATGATCTTGTCTCGTGTGATAACTCAATTGGGTGCTATATCTGAAGTTAGTCCTGCTATGGTAGAAAACTTTTTTGCCCAAGATTTAAATTACCTGCAAGACTTTTATCGTCATATCAATGGTTTGAACGGTGAAACTTCCTTACCACAGGAGAAAGGAACTTCCCCATAACCACTGCTGCATAATTAAATCTATGTAATTAAATCTACTCAATCATCAGTAAAAAACATCAATAATTATGCCCCGTAAACAAGACACCCTCTATACTGAATTTGACTTTACTCTTCCACGGGGGTTAATGGATAGCCAAAACCGTGTGCATCGTCATGGAATCATGCGTTTAGCCACTGCCAAAGATGAAATTTTGGTGCAGAAAGAGCGCAAAGTCCAAGAAAATCCAGATTATAACGTTTTGGTGATGTTATCCCGTGTGATTACAAGACTGGGAAGTTTAAACTCTGTTAGCCCTGATTTATTGGAAGGACTGCTCTTACATGACATTGCCTATCTCAGAGAATTTTACAATCGAATTAATCAGCAAGGTAATACCCATATCCCTACTCAGTGTCCACATTGTAATACTCAATTTTTGGTAGAGTTAACATTAGCGGGGGAGTCATAAGCTACCCCTCTGACACTTTGTATGAGGAGGTAGCTTTTATTGCTTATCACTTTCACTGGTCACAAGATGATATTCTAAATTTAGAACACAATTGCCGTCAGCGGTGGGTGACAGAAATTAATAAAATTAACCAAAAATTAATATGAAAGTCAAAATAGCCTATTTAACCACAGAAAATGAAGTAAATGAACTCGACTTAGTAGTAGCAACTACACCAAAAGGAGAGTTTATCATTGGTCGTTCTCCTGATTGTGACTTACCCTTAGAAAGTCCTGATGTCAGTCGCATACACGGTAAATTCTTTGTTCAAGGTGGAAAGTATTATTATTGCGACACTGGCAGTAGGAATGGTTCTATAGTTAATAATCAATTAGCTGTAAAAAATCAGCCATATATTTTAAAGCACGGTGATTCTATCCAGATCGGAGATTATTTTCTGAAGATGGAAGATATGACACCTGCGGCGGAACAATTACCAGAAACCGTGTTTAGGGTTATAGACCCGGCGCTGTTTTCCAGACCAATATCACCAGAAGTTAATGTTGCTAACATTAATGAGCCAGCACCAGAAGTAGTTAGCAACTTGACTGAAGAAGTGATTAGTCCAATTCAGGAAGAGAAGACAACACCTGAAGTTGATGATGTTGCTGCTGCACAAGAGCAAGAGGTAATAACTACACCTGAAAGTCAAATATTACCTGAAAGTCTAATAGTAGAAGAAAAAACTTTTATCCAACCACAGGATATTGTTACTCCAGCATCGGAAACAGTACCTGATGTGACTGCAAATGAAAGTGATGAAGATGATGAAGATATTGATTTAAGTACACCAATAGCAGAAGCAAGACCCTTTATCCAACCACAGGATATTGTTACTCCAGCATCGGAAACAGTAACTGATGTGACTGCAAATGAAAGTGATGAAGATGATGAAGATATTGATTTAAGTACACCAATAGCAGAAGCAAGAAGCATCGTAGAAACCGTTGTAGAAACAGTAGAGGTAGAAGATATTGTTGCTTCAGCATCGGAAACAGTACCTGATGTGACGACATCTGAGAGTGATGAAGATGTTGATTTAAGTACGCCAATGTTACAGGAATTAACAATTGTACAACCGCGAGATATTAACATTCGACCAGCGCCAACTGAAAGTAATATTGAAGTTGGAGATTCAGATACAGATGATGGTATTGAAGGAGAAAATTTAGTAACTGAAAGTGAAGTTCAACCAGCAGTGACTACAGATAATGATGTGCCAGAAGTGGTAAGTGATATTGATGTAGAAGCAACTGAAACTGTATCAGAGACGTTGAAGGAATCCCAGATTGATGTGATATTTGCACCACATGATAATATTCTTCCTCAAGCAGAAGTTACGGAAATAATTGGTAGTGAAGATAGTGATGAAGATATTGAGGTGAGTAGTACAACCTTACAAGAAGTTAATCGAGAAGTGACCGAACTAGAGGTTTTTTCTACCACAGACAACTTAGAAACACCAGAAACAGAAACATCTATTTCTACAGCAGAAATCAGTGAAAAAATATCAGTAACAGAGGTGGTTTGTACAGCAGAAAACTTAGAAACAGCAGAAAACTTAGAAACAGAAACATCTATTTCCACAACTGAAGTTGGTGAGAATTTAGTAGTTGTTGGTGAAAAATTAGCAACAGTTACTGAATCTGAAGAATTACAAGCTGTTGACGATATAGAAGCAAATACGGAGAGAGAAGATAGTCAGATGAGCATTCAAAAAAATATAGTCCTCATTGCTCACGAAAGCAAGAAATATGAATTAGCTGAGTTGGTTGCTAAAAATAAAGAGTTTTTCTCTCAAAGCTTGACCATTAGCTGGCCTTCTGTGAGTGAAGTTTTAAAGCAAGAAGCTGGTCTGACTGTGAGTGAAGAAATTCCTTCTCCCACTGCTGGGGGATATCAAAAAATTAATGTCCTGCTAGGTTCTGGAGGTATTTTAGCTATGATTTTCCTCAGAGATTTTCTCACACCTGCACCTAGTCCAACTAATGAAGAAACTTTGTTGAAAATATGTAATATGAATCAGGTGTTGGTAGCAACTAATTTAAAAACAGCAGAGGTGATCGTGTATTATCTGAAAAACATGACAGATTCATAGATCAATAGTTACAAAAAACGGTTCTTCGGTACTTTTTATGGAGAACCCAGTTCAAAATCATTGAAATCCTTATTGTGCGGGCATTTCATTCAAAATATGGGCATTATAGTTTATAATCATTGCCCCGTAAGGATTTTGTGATAATCAATCCTCAACCTCCATAAAACAGACACAAGAGCCATATTTTGGAATATCTCTTTACTTCTATGTGTGTTAGCTTTGAAAAATGTCGAAATTCTTACATCAATCCCTGTATTGTTTAATCTTTTAAATAAATCCCGCATACTTGTTAAACTATTATCCAAGGCATAAGCCAACCAACACTCAACGTAAAGACATTTTTCTTCCTTCATTTTTATTTGTTGCTATTTTAAATCCTCTCATTCCTAAATTACGTACTTCATCTTGGACAAGGGCTTTTTTAGATGCGGTTAATCTTAGTGCTGTGGCTTTGATGGTGGTGACCACCTTACAATTAGGAATAACAACTTTAACTTTTGGAAAAGTGCCTTATGTGGATTTTTTAGGATTAATTATTTTCTTAATTTCTGCAGTTTTAGCTATTCGTTATCAAATTAATGCTACATGGTTGGTTTTAGGTAGTGGTTTAATTGGTTGGGGTGTTCAAATTTTAGGATATATCCAATAACAGATGGATAAATTTGCTTTAGTAATTTAACTATAAATATAGTTTTCAGTGATTGAAAAATGGCACAGTATTACGACAGCATAGCCCAAGAATATAAAAAATCTAAAGAGTTGCCGATTCGCCTACATATTGAAACATATACATATTTTAATATGCTTGGTGATTTAACAGGAAAATCAATTCTCGACTTAGCTTGTGGAGAAGGATGGTATAGTAGACAGTTTAAAGAAAAAGGTGCTTCTCTGGTGGTTGGGGTTGATATTTCTGAAAAAATGGTAGAACTAGCAAGAAAACAAGAAAGCAAACAAAAACTTGATATTCAATATATTGTTGCTGATGTGCTAGAACTAGGAAAAATTGGAGATTTTGATCTAGTTGTTGCTTCTTATTTACTGAATTATGCCCAAACTAAAACACAATTATTAAAAATGTCACAAACCATTTTTAATAATCTCAAAATAGGAGGGCGTTTTGTGACATTAAACAATAATAGTGAACAACCTCCAAGTTCTTATCTTAAAACTGAGAAATATGGATTTATTAAAACTATTTCCCAACCTCTGCAACCAGGAACAGCAATCAAGTATACATTTTTTGTAGATGGTCAGGAATTTAGTTTTGATAATTATTACCTCAGCAAAGATACACATCAAAAAGTATTTGCAGATGTTGGTTTTAAAAATGTTCGTTGGCAAAAACCATTAGTTTCTCCTGAAGGTATAGCAGAATTTGGGCAAGAATTTTGGCAGGATTTTTTAGAGTGTATCCCTTTAATTGGGATTGAGTGTTTTAAAGAGTAAACTTTTTTCATTCAGGAGTCAAAGGATCAAAAACTTCAAGAAGAAGGACAAAAATTGTCAGTTTCAATTTATATCCACGCATCAAACAGAAATTGGGAGAGAAAACCTAAGAATTATTCTCTCTCCTCTCTTGCAACTTAAACATAATTTCTGCGTGCATTTCACGGGTAATAGGATAGAAAAAAGTCAAAATCAAACCCAAAATTAAACAGATTGTTGGTACTGGACCGACTATAATTCTAATAGCAGACAATGCGGAATCGGGTTGTATTGGTGTACTTTGTCCGGCTATAGTTTCCCGAAATCCAGAAGCTTGTAAAGCATTACCAACTATAAATAAACCAAATGCTAAACCAAACTTTTGTAATAACACCATAAAACCATAAAATACTCCTTCCCTTCTTTGTCCGGTTTGCAGTTCATCTAATTCTATAACATCGGGAATCATAGACCAAGGAATTAAATAAGCTGTGGAAACTCCACAACCAGCCATAACAGCCATAAAATACATTAAACCTATTTGATTTGCTTGCAGAAAAAATAATCCCGCAGCAGCAATAATCCATAAAGTCATACCCAAAAAATAAACGATTTTTTTACCAAATCTTTTACTTAAATAACTCCAAACAAATAACATTAATAAAGCAGTTCCTTGAACAGCAATTAATACTGTGGGAACTTGAGAATCTTTGAGTTTCATACAGTAGATGACAAAATAGGGAATGACTGTAGCGGTGATTTGTACACCTAACCAAGAAAAAAGATAAATGGCGATAACGAATAAAAAAGGTTTGTTACTGAAAGCAATCTTGATTTGTTCTATAAAAGGAATTTCTGCTGGTTGTTCTAATTGAATACGTTTAGATTCAAAAGCAAGAATCCGCTTTCTTGTTCCATATACGCACCAATATAAAGATAACACCGAAATCACAGTACATATTGCTGCTAACACTAAATATTGTTGTTGTGGTTCACGAATTACAGCAAATACAATTTGTGCGAAAATCAATGATAAAATACTGCCACCAATAGAAAAAGTGAAGCGAAAACTATTTAAACTGGTTCTTTCATCATAATCTTGACTTAGTTCCGGTGTCATTGCTGTATATGGCAAATTAACAATCGTAAAAAAAGCCTGAGACATAATCCCAATTGCTACGTAATACCAAAACAAAGGCCAAATATTACTACTTTGATTGGGAGTAAATTGTGGTACAATCCATTGTAGAAAAAAGAATAATCCAAAAGGAATTGCACCATAAAACATCCAAGGTAAACGACGACCCCAACGCCGAGATTGAGTCTTATCTGTTAATACCCCCACAATCGGATCATTGACAGCATCCCAAATTTTACCAATCATCAAAATGCTGCCCGCCAAACCAGGGGGAATACCAGCTACATTAGTAAAAAACAACAGTAAATAAAAGATCGCAATATTAGAAGTAATCGCCGGACCTAAATCTCCAGCACCATAAGCCAGTTTAGTCTTCAAATCTAATTTTTCATTGTTCATAATTACTTACACTCATATTAAGATAGTTGGGATTTGCTTGCAGTGCTAACTAAAAACTACTTCCCTAAGTCCTATGTCAGACCTTTACGTTTCCTGGTCAGATTATCACCATAAAATTGAACAATTAGCAGTTAAGATTTATCAATCAGGTTGGCAATTTAACCAAATAGTCTGTCTTGCTAGAGGAGGATTACGAGTAGGAGATATTCTCTCCCGAATCTATGATCTACCGTTAGCAATTTTATCTACATCATCTTACAACGGTGCGGGTAAACAGGAAAGGGGCGGTTTGATAGTTTCCCCTCATTTAACCATGACTACTGAGCGTTTAGGTTCGCGGATTCTTTTGGTAGATGATTTAGTAGATTCGGGTATCACTCTAAAAGAAACTATTCCTTGGTTAAAAGAATATAGCCAGGTTGCGATTGAAGAAATCCGTACTGCGGTAATTTGGTATAAAGATTGTTCTGTAATTGTTCCGGATTACTACGCTGATTATTTACCGGATAATCCTTGGATTCATCAACCTTTTGAAATCTATGAACATATAACCCCGGAGGAGTTGGCGGAAAAAGTAAGTCAGCTTTGTTGATACTATGACTTAATCGTAAAGCGATCGCCTAAACCTTTGAGTGTCATATTTTGGGCGATCGCATCATGGGGTATCAACACATAAACCCAAGGTTTACCATTATGTTTTAACATATAATCAGAAGCATATTTACACCATTGAACCGCTACATTTTTCTTAGCAACCACTTGAGGATCGTCTATTTCATCTCGGTTTTTGGGTTCAAGCATATAGATCATTTCTGTTGTTTCTGCCACAAAATCAGGTTGATATTCTAAATAATCTCCCTCCCATTTGTAATAAATCTGAAATTGTCCCCTTGCTGGTTTAAACCATTTGATTGCATCTCGTTCCAAAATTATAGATAATACCCTTTCTGCTTCTGATTGAAATTTTTGTTCTTGATAAAGGCATTTATCAAAACCTGTAAACAGATATTTGGACATCTTGCTTTTATCAGCAGGTGAGATTCTATAATCTAAATAATTTTTGGCATTTGTGGTATAAGCACTTTCTTTTAAAGTTGTAAAACCCTTACTGATTTTTACTTCATAATTAACATTATCTTCCCAGAAATGTTGTTGCATCTGGTTATGAACAAGATTAGCAATTTCAACTTGATGAAAATATAAAACTTTATGTGTATCTTCTTCTGTTAGGTAGGTGAGAAAATGCTCAACAACTTGACCTGCTAAATCATAAAGCAAATCAGCATTTTCATCATAACAGATATCATCAAAATTGACTAGATTTTCCACAATATAGTTTTCTAATCGAGATTCTGGAAAATTGTCTGTTTTGATTTCTAAAGATGTAGAATCATCCGTTGCTAAAGATTGAATATATAATTCTTTTTTGGAAGGAACAGGATAATTTAAACCTGTCACATCTAAAGCAAAAGACCTAAATCCTGATTTTACCTCTCCTTGAGGAACAATCAAAATTTTGGGAATATCAATAGTTTGCTGAATGACTAAATTAGTTGTTTTAGCCACAATAGATGCAATATCTGGTGGTGTAATTACACCTGCTATTTCTAATTGTTCTGGACGATATTCTTTAGCTACAGCTTCCCGCACCATTGATTGAACTTTTGGTGTTGCAAGATAGGATATTGTTGGTACTTTATCAGGCTGATTTTCTAACTTTTGAATTTCTTGATAAGTCAAATTTGCAATCTTTTGTTCTACGGGAGATGCAAATATAGAAGTTTGAATATTTTGGGTTTCTGTTTCTGTAACAGTTGTATTTTCTTCTGTATTTTGTTCTCTATTATCCTCAAAGTGATCTTCATTTTTTGGTTCTGTTGTAATTCCCAAAGTTTGGGCAAGTTTTGACTGTGAAATTACTGTTTTCTTTTTCTCTTCTAACTCTTCAGGTGTAAGAATAATTTGTTGCAATCTAATTTCTGATTCGGGACGTTTTGCTTCTTCCACAATTTCTTGAAATTTGTCATGGGCAACAATATTTAAACGATCTACAATAGTGATACCTGTGCGTTTTCCATAGGGTAAACGTAATCCTCTACCGATAGATTGTTTAATTAAAATTTCCGAATTTGCGGCTCTTAATGGGACAATTGTATAAAGGTTAGTCACATCCCAACCTTCCTTTAACATATTCACATGAATAACTATTTCTGTTGGTTCATCTGGATGTTCTACTTTTAGCAATCTTTCCACCATTTCATCTTCTTGAGCGCCTGTTTTACTAGAATCAACTTGTATGACTTTATCCTGATAAAATCCTTCTGCAAATTCATCAGATTTAATCAATTCTAACAGTTGTGAAGCATGGTTAGTATCACGGGCAATTACCAGCATAAAAGGTTTAACAATTGGCTTTCCTGTGAGGATAGAATAAGCTTTTAATTCAGCTTTAATATTTTCATGTAAATAAATTCCATCTTCTAATTTGATTCTTTCAATTGCTGCTGATGATAAACTGGCAGGATTAAAATCTTTACGAGTCACAACCGCAGGATCTTTCACAAAACCATCTCTAATGGCTTTTCCTAAAGAATATTCATAGATAATATTTTGAAAATAAACTGTTTTTTTACTGGTTTCTACTGAAGGCGTAGCGGTGAGTTCTAAACCTATTAATGGTTTTAATTCATTAATTGCTCTAATTCCTGCTGATGCTCGATATCGGTGGGATTCATCCATTAAAATTACCAAGTCTTTTAACTGGGAAAGATAATCAAAATAGCTTTCACCAATATATTCAGATAATCTTTTGATTTTCGGACTTTTACCACCGCGCACTTCTGAGTTGATTTTTGAAATATTAAAAATATTGATTTTGCAGGGAATTTGTGGATCTAAAATTGTTCTTGCATTGGTTTCATAGTTATCACCTGTGATAATTACTGGTGACTGAATCGCAAATTCAGAAATCCCTGTAAATACATATTTTGGTGTATTGGGTGTAAAATCATTAATCAGCTTATTATAAATAGTCAGGTTGGGAGCTAAAACAAAGAAATTCTTTATATTATATGCTAGATTCAGATAACTAATAAAAGCACCCATTAATCGTGTTTTACCTACACCTGTTGCTAGTGCAAAACACAGTGAAGGAAATTCACGCTCAAAATTAGTAACTGTGGGGAATTGTTGATTAATTTTTGCTAAACTTGTTTCTAGATCAGATTGTTCATTGATAGGCAAAATTTCACAAACCCGATCTAAAATTTCTAATGATTGTCTTTGTGGAGGGCGCAGACTGAGACGATTAGCAATGTTATTAACGATGTTATTCATAGTATGTTATCCATCTAAAATAGTGATTGTTGTATATGCTGTTGTTGTGGTTTATGTGGTGATGGTTTTTCAATTTCCGGGGGTGCTTTAGGCAGATTTTTGATATCAAGACTGTAATCATCATGTCCCCATTCACAACGGGAAAGTATTTGTTTAGGAATTTTTTTGATTGTCAGATTTGGGAATATATCAACTTTGCCACGAAAGGCACTACATAATATAAGTAAAGTGCTTTCTTGTCCTACTTCATCAGAGAGTTTAGATAATTGTTCATGGCTGAGATTTTGGGTAGTGACATAAATAAAATCTCGTTCTGTAGAATATCCATGTTGCCAATAAAATGTATCTGATGGTGCATAAGTGAAGCCTTCAAGTTTGCAGAGTGCTTCGGCTAACATGGCGGGGTTATATTCTTTATTAATCACCCAGTTACCCCATTTATCTTTTTCTAATAATGATGGTGCAAGGCGATAGTAACGAAAACCACCGCCACCTTTCCAGTTAAAAGTTTCGGTAATACCTCCTTTGTCTTCTCCATCAATCACTTTTTTGAGTCGGGGAATGATATGGGTATGACAATGTTCTCCTAGTTCAATCATGATCCAGCGTCTTCCCATTTTGTGCGCTACTGCGCCTGTTGTTCCTGAACCTGCAAAGGAATCTAATACTAAATCACCAGGATTTGTTGCAATTTCTAAAACTCGCTGTATTAATCCTTCTGGTTTGGGAGTAA
Source organism: Sphaerospermopsis reniformis (assembly GCF_005402885.1). Taxonomy (NCBI): domain Bacteria; kingdom Bacillati; phylum Cyanobacteriota; class Cyanophyceae; order Nostocales; family Aphanizomenonaceae; genus Sphaerospermopsis; species Sphaerospermopsis reniformis. The sequence continues at coordinate 15,800 of NZ_BJCE01000040.1, read as the reverse complement.
TAAAATCATCTGCAAGAGAAGAACTACCTAATACAGCACGAATTTCTTTTCTAGCAGCATCAGTATGACTTGCATATTCGTGCAACCAAAGTGTTTGCGGTACAGTTCCCTGATTTTTGAGCAAATGTTTATATCTTTTGTAAGCTGGTGTACTTGATAAACCATCTTTTCCCCAATAAACAAGGTTATCTCTAATATTTTGTTCATGTGTTTCTTTTGAATAACGCCAAACGGAAGTTTTCTTAGGATATATTTCTTCCCCAGTATTTGGTTGAATTATTGGGTAATAAAGATTTGGTCTTTCTTCAGAGCTTTTATTGCACGTATAATTATCAATACGAAAAACTCCTTTTTCATCTGTATATCGGTATTGGCGATCTTTTTCTTCTGTTCTTTTTAAAAGATTGCGTTGCCAAGACTCGCTCTTTCTATAAACCAGTATATGATCGTGCATTGGTGCAATAGTCTTGTGATCATTAGCAACTGCATATTTCTTTTGCCAAACAACATTAGCCACAAAATTTGCACGTCCAAAAATTTCATCACACATTACTTTTAAATAATGTGCTTCATTATCATCAATGGTAATCCACAAAGAACCATCTTCTGATAACAAATTACGAATAATTTCTAACCTATCTCTCATTAAAGAAAGCCAGATAGAATGCTCAACGCCATCATCATAATGTTCAAAAGCCGAACCTGTATTATAGGGAGGATCAATAAAAATACATTTAACTTTTCCTGTAAATTCCTGTTCTAAAGCCTTGAGAGCTAATAAGTTATCCCCAAAAATTAAGCAATTATCAAAAATATCATTTTCACTGACTCGATGGGCAGCATGATAAGATTTTTCAGCCTCTTCTAATAAAATTCGCGGTTCTAATTTGGGGCGAATTTCTTTACCTATCCATGTTAATTCTAGTCTCTGTTTTTTAGTCATAATTAGGGTTTGCTTTTATGGCAAATTAAATTTTAAAATTTGATTTTATATTTTAATATTATAACCCATTGGTTAATTTTTGTCATTAATTTGCTCACAATTAAATCAAAATTTATATAGTTAAATTTGAGTAAACTTTTGTAGGTTGGGTTGAACGAAGTGAAACCCAACATTAGGAGGAGATTGTCCGGTGTTGTGTTGGGTTTTCTCAACCCAACCTACAGTCTAATTCTTGCATTACTTTACTCGTTAATTGTTGAACATCGGTTAAACTCCTAAAAATAGCAAGATAGCCTTTTTCATCACTAGCAAACTGAGATTCAGCGAGAGTATAAATTAACTCTGCAAGTTCTATACCAACATTGGAAAGCTCAGTCATATCATCTTGAGATAAATTAACCTCTGGTTTATTGATTAAAGGTTTATAACGTCTTGATAAAACATTCAATATAAATAATCTACCATGTTGATAGAAATTTTTTCTTCTAGTTTCTGTTTCTGCTTTGCGAGAATTTTCAAAAATCTGATCAAGATATTCAAATATACGCACATAACGACAAAGTGTAATTCCTGAAAGTTCATTACTAAAAAGTGTAGAATAATGATCCTTATACAAAAGATTTAAATTTTTCTTAGCTGCAACAATTATTTCAGCATTACCACTAAAACAAGCAAGAGCAATTGCAGCTTGTTCAATGGTGATAGCATCTTGATTATCTGCTGATGGACGATATTGATAAACAATATTTGATACCATACATTCTTGCCGCAACCGTTCTTGATTTGGATCTAATGCTGCAAAATAAATATCACGGACTGTATTTTGTGTATTTCTCGCTTTGGTAATTTCTATACCTATTGTATCTGATTGTGTGCCTACTTCAATGATAGTAACTAATAATTTTGCATTGGGAGATATTGCACCATTGGCATTAAATACAGATGCGATAGATCCCACTGTTTGCGCTCCATTGACTACAGAAAAACCCTCTAAAGTAAATTTAGTTGATTCCTGTTTATGTCCAGGTGGTAAAATAACTTTTGTACAAGTAATAGTTAATCCATTATTTAGATAAAAAAGTTCTGATGGTTGTTCTTTGACAGTTTCAGCAATCGCTAAGTTAACATCTTGTGTACCCAGGTAATAACGAATATTTTTCTCAAATAATAATTTATGATGCTGGTTGTATAAATCTGCCAGTTCAGCAGCATTGACTAATCCATAAAAGGCTTTTCTTGGCTGTTCTAAACAATGCCAGTTTTCTAAGGTCAATTTAACTTCAATAGGTGCATTTTCTTGTTTTGTTGTCAACCATCCATAAATCTTTTCTATATTCAAATCTTGCCATTGAAAACGCGCATCAAATTTATTGAGTTCATCTTGCAGTTGATTGAGATCATTAACTACATGAGTTCCCAAACTACTATCTAAATATATATTACAACCAACTATTTTCACTCCATTTCTGTCTAAGGCATCTTCAACATCATGCTGTAAGCGTGAAAAACTGGAATTAAATTTTTGAAACCGTTTATGGACAAGATCCCTAATTCCATCACAAAATTTTTTATTATCTCCCATGTTGGGAGCATTTCCCGCCTTAGCTTGTATTAACCAAAGTCGGTTATTAGTTCGATCAAAATAAACCGCATCAATACCATTATCATTTTCGCCATTGATAATTGAGTTAGCAGCATCAGTAAGAATAGCATCAGCAAGATTAGCTATAGCAAATGCAGCTAAAGAACGACTCAAACGGTTTTCTTCATGTTGTTTTGCTGTCCAATTTCTCTGAAGTTGAGGAATAATAGGAAAATAATCCTGCTTTAGCACTTCAATAATTTGAGTTTTTTGGGCTTTACTATTCGGCTTAGACATTTTTCGACATTGAGCGATCGCTAGTAGGGGAGTTTTTAATACATCATCCCAGAATAGGGTACAGATGGTATACCTACCTTCAAAACAACCACAACCAAATCGGCAAAGTAACCAACAATACCATAACCCCCACTGCTAAAGTAGTCACAGCCAAATCACGATCTAAATCAAAGGTTTCCGCTAATACCACAGTAGCAAAAGCCGGAGGCATGGCCATTTGCAAAACTACTACCTGTGCTGCTTCTCCAGTCACACCAAAAAACCGTAAACTACTACCTAAAACCAAAGGCACTAATAACATTTTGATAAAAATACTAATTGCTGCTGGTTTGAGTTTGTACAAAGAACCCAGATGCGCCAATCTCATACCAATTAAAATCAAGGATAATGCTAAAGCAACCCAAGCTAATGTATTTAAGCTAAATTCTATCAGTGGCGGAATACTAACTTGGCGAAATAATAACCCAAAACCAAAACTCCACAGGGCAGGATTAATTAATATGGCTTTAGCCATTTGTTGATGATTTTGGGCGGTGTTGCTAAAACGGGCTGCTAGTAATACACCTAAACCATAAGCACCGAATAAAGTCCCTAATAAATCGTAAAATAAAGCCCAGGCGAAGTATTCTTTGCCGACCATTGCTAAAGTGATAGGAAAGCCCAGATAACCAGTGTTACCTACCATTGAAGCTAAAATTAAACTACCTTGGGTTGAGGGTTGGGGGTGAGAATTTGTCAAATAGGCTTGACCTTTGATCACCAACCACGCTAAAAATGCTCCTAGTAAAATAGCTAAATAGGCGATCGCCGGAGCAATCCAAATCTGTCCTGATAGATCGGTTTGTCTTAAAAAAGCAACAATGCTGATCGGTACTCCTACCCAAAACAAAAATTGACCCAAACGAGTAGGAAATATGGCAGGTAATTTGCGTCCCAGGATAACTCCTACCAGGACTAATCCTCCCAATTTGACGTATAGTTCTAAAAGATTTATCAAGATTTTGCTGAAAAATAGATATGTAAAATAATACCTATTACGTTGATTTTTTTAGTGAGACTTTGTGATTAAATGTCAGCATTCAGCTAACAGTAGTCAGCAGTCAGCTTTTTCCAGGGTACTTCCAAACTCACATTTGATAATCTACTGATTGATCAAACATTCCCATCTGTACTTCCTGACTCATGACTCCTGAATTGTTACGTTTAAATGTTATACCTTATTTACCAATCTAAAATATAAAATATAAAATATAAAATCTAAAATCTAAAATCTAAAATCCAAAATCTAAAATCCAAAATCTTATATTAAACAGGAGTGGACTCTTGAAAAACGCTGGATTTGCAGGAAAACCCCAAAACTCATCACCATCACCAGGTGATGATATTCCAGCAGCTTTGCGCGATACTCCTGATAGTGAATCTCAGATGCGCGTACAACCGCTGGTTTTAATGATTGGGGGAATAGTCGGATTTATGGTGATGGCTGTAGGTAGTGGTTTTTTATTTTTTATTACAGCACCTAAAAATAATGCTGATTCTCAATCAACACCTGTTGTTTCTACACCTACACCAATCAAAACTCCAGCAGTTAACAATGATGTAGTGTTGGGACATTTGGCTTATCCTGAAGCACCAGAGTCAGAATTGTTACCAATTACAGCCGATGGACGGATTAGATTGCGACAAGCAGCCGCCCAAAGATTTCAAGCTATGGCACAAGCAGCACGTAGCGCAGGTGTAATTTTAGTACCTATTTCTGGTTTTCGTTCCGTGAAAGAACAGGAACAATTATTTTTTACTATTGGCGCTCAACGAAATCAAACTCCTGCGGAAAGAGCAGCATTGAGCGCCCCTCCTGGTCATAGTGAACATCATACAGGCTATGCAGTAGATATAGGAGATGGAGCAGTACCAGCAACAAATTTACAAACTAATTTTGAGAATACCAAAGCTTATCAATGGCTACAAGCTAACGCTGCTCGTTTTGGTTTTGAATTGTCCTTTCCTCAAGGTAACTCTCAAGGTGTGAGTTACGAACCTTGGCACTGGCGTTTTGTAGGCGATCGCCATAGTTTAGAAACTTTCTACAAAGCCAGAAATGTCAAACCAGTACAGTAGGCAGGGGAAGCAGGGGAAGAAACGGGAATAACCCACCCAATCACCAATCACCAATCACCAATCACCAGTCACTTGCTATAAATAGTATTGGGTTTGAATAACAAAAATATATTCATATATAGTTTAGGGATAGAGGGCGTTGTAGTTCGCCCTGTCGGGGTTATTCCCGACAAACGAAAGGCATGAGATATTTGTCTATGTTTTTTGGGACTATGTGATGGTTATTGCTAGGTTTTTATTTATGAATAATCCACTTTATGAACAGGATTTTGTTCTCTGGACAGAACAACAAGCAAAAACTATTGAAAATAAAGCCTTAGATGCCATTGACTGGGTGCATATTCAAGAGGAGATATCAGCCTTGGGGCGTAGTGAAAAACAAGCATTACAAAATCGCTTAGAAGTTTTACTAGAACATTTATTAAAACGGTGTTATGTAAATAGTGTTTATGATAATCGTGGTTGGGAATTAACCATTAAGGAACAGAGAAAGCAAATTCGACGTTTAGTAAAAGTCTCACCCAGTTTAAAAAACTATTTTACAGAAATTTTCCCAGAAACATGGGAAGATGCTTTATCAGATGTTCAAGATATCTATCCCAGTATTGTTTTTCCTGAAAACTGTCCTTTTCCCGAAGATATAGATAGTTTATTAACTCATTCTTTTTGGGAATAACTAAAAAATTCCCAATTCCCAATTCCCAATTCCCAATTCCCAATTCCCAATTCCCAATTCCCAATTCCCAATTCCCAATTCCCAATTCTCTCATGTTCACAGATATAGAAAACCACTGGGCAAAAGCATCTATTGTCATTGCTGCGGCCAAAAATATTCTCAAAGGTTATCCAGATGGAACATTTCGCCCCGATGCACCTGTTACCCGTGCGGAATTTGCAGCCATTGTGTATACAGGTTTACCCAAAAATTCCTCTTCTCGCCCAGCAATTCAATTTACAGATGTACCTGCTAATCATTGGGCAGTAAATGCGATCGCCTCAGCATATCAAACAGGTTATCTCTCAGGATATCCCAATCGTACCTTTAAACCTAATCAAGCAATTCCCCGTGTACAAGCATTAACAGCTTTAGTTTCTGGGTTAGGTTATCAAGTCACAGGAGATGCGATCGCCACCTTAAAAAAATATTACAATGATTTTGGGCAAATTCCCAGTTATGCCATGAATGCGATCGCTGCTGCCACACAAAAACGCATCGTTGTTAACTACCCAGACATCCAACGTTTACAACCCAACATCAACGCCACCAGAGGCGAAATAGCAGCCTTTATTTGTCAAGTCTTAGAAATTTCTACTGTACCTTACAAATATATTCCCGGTTTAGAATTATTTGTGATTCCACCACAATTTGATAATGCTGATCCTTTTGTGGCAGAATTGGTAAGAGTACAGAAAGATAATCAATGGGGTTATATTGACAAAAGCGGAAAATTTATCATTCCTCCAACCTTAAAAGAAGCAAACACTTTTTCCGAAGGATTAGCATTATTTAGGAATCAGTAATTAGCTTTCAGCTTTCAGGTTGAAAAGAATTATAGTATGTCTTGAAAATCTAAAATCCAAAATCTAAAATCTAAAATTAAATTATGGAAATTCGTGGAACTTGGCTTACTATCACAAATAGCAACGTATTCAACAAAAGAGAACATATCCAAAAAGCAATGGAACTTCTCGCCAAAACAGGATTTAACGTTGTTTTTCCTGTTGTTTGGAATAACGGTTTAACCACCTATCGTAGTCAAGTAATGAAAAAACTAATAAACATCGAAATCAACCCTCGCTTTCAAGATAAAAATCGATATCCTTTACAAGAAATAATTGACGAAGCCAAAAAAGTAGATATTGCCGTTATTCCTTGGTTTGAATATGGTTTTATAAGTTCTTATTTAGCCAAAGGAGGAAAAATTCTAGAAAAACAAAAAGATTGGGCAGCCCGTGATATATTTGGAAATGACTTAGTTAAAAATGATTTTTATTGGTTAAATTCCCTAGATATTCAAGTTCAAGAATTTCTATTAAGTTTATTTTTAGAAGTTATTAAAAAATATGACATTGCTGGTATTCAAGGAGATGATCACTTTATTGCTTTACCCAGTGAAGGAGGTTATGATGCCAAAACTGTTGCCAGATATAAACAAGAATTTCAGAGTCAACCCCCAAATAACTTTAAAGATCCCGAATGGATAAAATGGAGAGCAGATATCCTTTCCCATTTTTTCAATCGTTTTCACAGAGAAATAATTAAAGTCAATCCCGACTTAATCATTTCCATGTCTCCCAGTGTTTTTCGTTGGGGTTATGAAAACTATTTACAAGATTCACTCACCTGGGTTAACTGGCGATTAGTAGATTTAATACATCCCCAAGTTTATAGAGAAGATATTAAAGCTTATCAATCGGAAATTACCCGAATTTCTCAATCACAATTTACCCAAGAACAACTATCACAACTAATTCCAGGTATTACTATTTATAGAAAAAAACCATATTATATGATTAAACCAGAAGAATTAATTACCGCCATAGAAACTAACCGAAAACTCGGTATTCAAGGGGAAATTTTATTTTTCTATGAAGGTTTAACGCAAAATGATGAGCTTTTAGCCAAAACACTGCAATCTACTGTTTATTCTCAAGCACCAGGAAAATTTGATATCAAAGAAATTAAAAATAAAAATAGCGTTTTTACCCAACAAAGACTAAATCCCTATAATTACGTCAATCTATCTACTAATAAAGAAATTGAACCAGATCCCCAGTTTTCATTAAATTTATTTGATAGAATTGAGGCTTTTTCTCAAGGTATAGCCGCAGTTAGAATTGGTGAAAAATGGGGTTATATTGATAAACAAGGTAAGCTAATAGGGCGCATTGAATATGATAGTGCTGCACCATTTTCCGAAGGATCAGCAGTAGTGAAACTTAAAGATAAATACGGTTTTATTGATATGAATGGCAACCGTATTACAGATATCAAATTTGATGATGCAGTATCTTTTGCTGAAAACATGGCAGCCGTAAAAATAGGTAATGGTTGGGGATATGTAGCCAAAACAATTGATGGAAAAGGACAATTTACAATTCCTGCAAAATTTGTAGAAGCCAAATCATTTTCTCACAATCTAGCAGCAGTCAAAATACCAGAAACGAATAAATGGGGATATATTGATAATAGTAATAGAACTATCATTCCCTTTAATTTCGATGATGCCGATAGTTTTGCAAATGGTGTAGCCGCAGTGAAAGTTGGTAATCAATGGGGATATATTAATCAAACTGGTTACTTTGTGATCCAGCCACAATTTGAAGAAGTGGGTATTTTTGCAGAAGAATTAGCACCTGCAAAAATTAACGGCAAATGGGGATATATTAATAAATTGGCTGAGTTTAAAATTTACCCAGAATTTGATTTTGCAAAACCTTTTTCTCAGGGTTTAGCATTAGTGAATGTGGGTGGTAAATGGGGATATATTAGTAGGTGACTGGGGACTGGGGACTGGGGACTGGTGACTGGTGACTGGGGACTGGTGACTGGGGACTGGTGACTGGGGACTGGTGACTGGTGACTGGTGACTGGGTAATCAATTTTATGTTTTCTAATCAACTATTCCCAATTACCAATTCCCAATTACCAATTCCCAATTCCCAATTCCCAATTCCCAATTATCTATCACCTTTTTTATACTTTCCTGGATACTTGCGGGCAAAATAATCCTCCATGATTTCCAGAATCATGGGTGCGGCCACACTACCACCACCACCACCAGAATGTTCACCAAAAGCCACAACCAAGATTTCTGGTTGATCAGCAGGTGCATAAGCACCAAACCAAGCATGATTTTGTTTGATGCCACGACGATTCCAAGCTTCTGCTGTACCGCTTTTACCAGCTACTGGGGGAATATTTGGTTGATTCAAAACTTTACCCGTACCCTCAGATACCACTTTTCGCAATCCCTCACGGAGAACTTTAATAGTTACTGGTTTCATATTTAAAGATGAACGCCATTTTTTAGCATCCCCATCGTCTTTAAGCAGATGTGGCTGGACTCGATAACCACCATTAGCCGGTACAGCAAACATTACAGCCACTTGTAGAGGCGTGCTTAATAAAGCACCTTGGCCAATGGTCATATTAATAGTATCGCCTATAGTCCAAGGCATTTTCCAGGCTTTGCGCTTCCAGTTATCATCAGGAACTAAACCTCTAGATTCTTCTGTAACAAAATCAAAACCAGTTTTTTCACCAAAGCCATATTTACGAGTCCATTCAATCAAAGTCGGACCACCTATACCTTTACCAATTTGATAAAAGAAAGTATCACTACTCCATTGCATTGCGCCTACAAAACCTAATGGACCAAATCCCGCATGATTCCACTCTCCAAATCTTGTGCCACCGATCACCAAATAAGGATAGGTTGGTAGAATCACATTAGGAGAAAATTTCCCTGATTCTATCGCTGCTGTGTTGGTAACAATTTTAAAGGTACTAGCCGGGGGAAAAGCACTTAAAGCCCGATTAACTAGAGGATATCCTTCACCTTGCACACTTTCCCAATCTTTTTGAGAGAGTTTTTGTTTAGAAAAAATATTCGGGTCAAAGGTTGGATGGGATACCATCGCTAAAACTTCACCATTGTTAGGGTTAAGTGCTACGATTGCCCCATTACGTCTACCTAAAGCTTTTTCCGCTGCTTTTTGGATATTTAAATCTATAGATAAGTGTAAATCATTACCAGCTTTTGCCTGTTTTTCTCCCAACACTCGCAACGGTCTACCAGCACCATCTACTTCTACTTGCTGGCCTCCCCATTCACCTCTGAGGGTTTTTTCATGGGCTTTTTCGACACCCATTTGGCCAATGACATCACCGAGACGATAGCCTTCTGATTTGCGTTTTTTTAGCTGTTCTGCTGTGAGTTCGCGGGTATAACCGAGTATATGGGCTAATTGTCTACCATCAGGATAATAACGTACAGCTTCAGTATTGATTTCTACATTTGGTAATTCGTTTTCATATTCCTTTAAGGCTGTGACTTGGGCTTCATTTAAGTCACGAGCAATGCGAATCAGAGAAGAAGAATTAGCTCCAGCTTTTTCTAGTTTCTGTTCCATTTCCTCTTGCGGAATATCGAGGATTTGGGACAGACGCGGACCGACAATTGACCACGATGGCTTAGTATGTGCCATTGGCCACAGGTGAACAGAGTGAGGATAACGAGTAGTAGCTAACAGTTTGCCATTACGGTCAAAAATGTTGCCTCTTTCCGGTTGTTTGGGAATCATGCGAATCCGGTTAGACTCTGCCCTTTGCCGGAGTTTTGGACCTTCAATGATTTGTAAATAAGCTAAACGAGCGCCTATCCCCGATATCATCAGCAAAATGAATAGTATTAAAAATAGTGACTGGGAACCACGCCCAACTGTGCGGGTATTTTTTTGATAACTCAGTAGTGGTGGTAATATAGCCATAAGATTAATAAAGAAGTATGAAATTTATATTATCTGTAAACAATGCTTTTAGTCGCTATCCGGCATCGAGTTCAAAACAATGGCAAGTATTGGGTTTATATTTTTAATAAGTATATAGTGTTCCGATTTGATTTATAAATTTTCCGTGGAGGCAGGGAATAGGGAATAGGGAATAGGGAATAGGGTTTTAGATGATTTGGGTGTACGGAGTTTTTTCAAAAATCAAATAGGAGTCCTATATTTTTAATAAGTATATTTTTAATAAGTATATTTTTAATAAGGGTGTTGTTGCCAGATACAATAAGCAAAAGTCTGATTTGTAGTCTATTTCATAGCCTACATAGCTAACCAGGTTTCACAAAATCAAGGCATTCTACTGAAGACTATGGCTCAAACTGTGATGCAAACTCAGAGGAGTGTAACCAATTTCCAGCCGCTTGATGTTGAACTGCGGAACGTATTCAAGTTTTTCAACCAAGAACCAGCAGTACATGGTGTGGACTTAGATGTGAGACAGGGAGAGTTCTTTAGTATTTTAGGACCCTCTGGTTGTGGTAAGACAACCATCTTACGGTTAATTGCTGGCTTTGAAAGAGTGGACGCAGGCAAGTTGTTGATTCAAGGCAAGTCCATGACTCATGTACCTCCTTACCAAAGACCTGTGAATACTGTATTTCAAAGCTATGCTCTGTTTAATCACTTGAATGTGTGGGAAAACATTGCTTTTGGACTGCGGTTAAAAAAATTATCTCCATCAGAAATTAATAGCAGAGTCACGGAAGCTTTAAAGCTGGTGAAAATGGAAGGTTTGCGATCGCGCTTTCCTTCTCAGCTTTCTGGTGGTCAACAACAACGAGTTGCTTTAGCTAGAGCTTTGGTTAACCGTCCCGCTGTCTTACTCTTAGATGAACCTTTGGGAGCTTTAGATTTAAAACTGCGGAAGGAAATGCAGGTTGAGTTATGCAACATCCATAAAGAGTTAGGATTAACTTTTATTATGGTGACTCACGATCAGGAGGAAGCACTCAGTTTATCTGATCGGATCGCGGTGATGAATCAGGGCAAAATTGAACAAGTTGGTACTCCTCGCGCCATTTACGAACGTCCCGAAACAGCTTTTGTTGCAGATTTTATTGGTGATACCAATTTATTTAGCGGCGAAATTACTGCCATTGATGCCGAGTATGTTAAGGTTTTGACTAAAACCGGATTTTCTATTGTTGCTGCTCGTACAAAAGATACACACTGGGAATTATTACAGGCGGTAGTTTTAAGTGTGCGTCCTGAAAAAATTCAGATTTCTCTTTATCATCCCAATCTACCCACAAATTGCTTTGAAGGTCGGTTAGTTAATATCATGTATTTGGGTACTCATGTTAATTATGTCGTGGAATTAGCTAATGGCATCAATGTTAATGTTTTACAACCTAATACCTTTGGTAGTTTACCAGACCGGAATACACCTATTTACATTTGGTGGGCAGAAACTGACTGTTTAGCTATTAGTCAAACATCAAAGGTGAATTAAGACTAAACCATGATGATGAAAATAACCAGGAGAAGGGAATTTATTAAAACAATGGCGTTGCTTTCTAGCTTGTCTTTAAGTAGTTGTGGCTGGAGATTAGCTAATGTCAGCGCCAATAATTATACTGGTTCAGTTTCTGGGAAAAGTGATGAATTGTATTTATATACATGGAGTCAATATACTGATCAAGAATTACTATCTACTTTCACTACCCAAACCGGCATCAAGGTTTTGGCAGATGTGTTTGATTCTAACGATGTGATGCTGGCTAAACTCCAAGCTGGAGGAGGTGCTAGTTATAGCGTTATCTATCCATCTGATTATATGGTACAGAAGATGGTAGAAAAAAATTTGTTAGCAGAAATTAATCACGCACTTTTAATAGGGTTAGAAAATTTATTTCCTCAATTTCAGAATCCTACTTATGACCCTAATAACCGTTATAGTTTACCTTTTAATTGGGGAACAACGGGATTTATCTATAACTCGGAAAATCTAAAAACTCCCCCTGAAGATTGGGAGTATCTTTGGCAAAATCAAGAGCAACTTTATAAACGGATGACTTTACTAAATGATGTCCGGGAGGTGATGGGAGCAACATTAAAAATGCTCGGTTATTCTTATAATTCCCAAAATGCCACAGAAATTAAAGCAGCCTATGAAAAATTGCGGTCTTTAAAACCAGCGATCGCCGCTTTTGATACTGATGCTTGGCAAAACCAAATATTGGCAGGAGATTTATTATTAGCTATGTGTTATTCTGCCGATGGCGTGAAGATATCCAAGGAAAATCCTAAACTTAAATATGTAATTCCTCGCAGTGGTTCTTCTCTCTGGACAGATACTATTGTTATTCCCAAAACAGCGCCTAATATTCCTGGTACTTATAGTTGGATTAACTTCCTTCTGCAACCTGATGTAGCTGCCGAAATCAGCAAAAGATTGAAAATTGCTACTCCTAATCGCGCAGGATTTGAACAATTACCAAAAGAAATTCAAAATAATACTAGCTTATTTCCTCCAGAATCAATTTTAAATAAATGTGAACGCCTCACTCCTGTAGGTGATTTTGAAGCAGTTTATGAGCGATATTGGACTCAATTACTAGCATAACATACCTAAAATAATGGCTGTTAACTGATTTTTTGCAATTACCAATTACCAATTACCAGCCCAAACAGATAATATAGAAAGAAGATAGAAAATTTAAGATCGCAAATTGGTATCAGGCTGTGTCTATTCAACTTCCTAAATCTCCCGTAGCATCCCCTAGCAATATTGCTAAAAAACCACCACAATTATATCGTCATTTTGTCCAATGGTTGCCTCCTTTATCCTTACTTGCACCATCAGGGATTTGGTTATTACTGTTGTTATTGCTGCCAACATTGATAATTTTGCAATTGAGTTTAGTTAAGGATATCAGACCAGGTGATCTTGTCAATCCTAATGGATTGGATAACTATCTTCGTATTTTAGAACCGCTGTATTTACGAGTTATCTTCAATTCCCTGTTTTTGGCAATTAATACGACAATTATTTGTTTAATTGTGGGTTTTCCAGTAGCTTATTGGATTGCCCAAATGTCACCAAAACGGTGGCGAACTTTATTATTATTAGGCTTTGTTTTGCCTTTATGGACTTCTTCTTTACTACGTTCTTATGCTTGGATTACTATTCTCCGTCCTACTGGATTATTAAATAGTTTACTTACCAGTATAGGTTTACCAGCTTTGGAATTGTTGAACCGAACTCCAGCAGTTTTAATTGGCATGAGTTACAGTTTATTACCCTATATGGTTTTAGTATTGTATGCTTCTTTAGAAAAATTAGATCGACGTTTATTAGAAGCTGCTGCTGATTTGGGTGCAAACCCAGTACAAACTTTTTTGAAAGTGACAGTACCCCAAGTTTTTCCCGGTATTGCTGCTGGTTCTTTGTTGGTATTTATTACAGCATTGGGAGATTTTATTGATCCAGAATTATTGGGTGGTGCTTCCAGTATGACTGCTGCAAGGTTGGTTTATAATCAGTTTCTCGGTGCTACTCAAAATTGGGGTTTTGGTTCAGCTTTGAGTATGACTTTGATTTTGGTGGTGAGTATTGCCTTAGCGGTAGCTTACCGTTCGCGCAGCGTGCCGAAGGCATAGGTATCGCCCTGGTGATTAAATTTGGTATTTAGTTTCAATCACAAAAATATAGTCAAATATAGTCAAACATAGTCAATTACCAATTACCCATTACCCAAAGTCATTACACATAAAAACAAAGCCTCAGTCCATTCAACCACAGCACCGTAAGTATCTCCAGTGTGTCCACCCAGCTTATAGTTAAACCAACCAGGGACTAACAGAGCGATCGCACTACCCCCCAACACCATAAATACAGATAACAATAGATTTTGGGAATTAACAACCCAAACTAAAATACTCAAACCCAACAATAAAAACCAACTCGGTAAAATATCTGCATAAGAACGAATTGCCTGTTTATGAAATGCACCTTTACCAGTAGGTTTCAGATAGGGATATCGCAAAATCGCTACTTGTTGTCCCCAACGTCCCCAACCACAGGCCGCCATTAAGATTAAATAACGGTTTTCCGAAATATCCATTAAAGCTGCGGTTTTCAACAACAAAATAGCGATCGCTACCATTGCCCCAAAAGCACCAGTAGCACTATCAGCCATTACCTGTAACCTCTTTTCAGGATCACCTACTGCTAAACCATCAGCAGTATCCATTGCACCATCTAAATGTAAACCACCCGTAATTGCGATCCAGGTGACAACCACCAAAGCAGTCCGAGTTAATACGGGGATATGTAAGTAATTAAAAATGAAATCTAATAAACCTAAGATTCCCCCGATCATCAAACCCACAACCGGAGCAAAAACAGCAACATTGCCAAAATCCAAGCCTGAGATGTAGGGTAAAGGAATAGATGTGTAAAATATAATAGAGGCTATTACCTGTAATAATTTATCTTGACAAACTTGCCATAGTTGAAAAATATATACCATAGCGAAAACTCAACTTCAGAGGAGAATAGAAACTGACTGTAAAAAGTTAGAGGAAATTGAGTAGTTTCCATAGACGATCGCTATGTAAAGTTGATATTTTGTAAATATAGGGTTTTGTCCAGTGAAAAAGCTAGGCATTGACTTTTCATCTGTGTTGTCACTCACCTTCCCTCAATCGCTAATACTCTATGAGTTATCATCTACCCAATATCAAAATACCAGCCCCGTGTATTGTCAACACCGGCGTAATTGTAAATAAACTCGACATCCGCAGACTCTTAACAGATTTAGGTCGAGTTCACTACATCTACAGCCAAGAGAACAAGCTACTGAGCGAAGGTGATGGGGATGTGATGGAAGTATTTGCCCATCCGCAAAGGTCTACAATAGTTGCTAACAACGCTCTGTATCTGAATATAGATAGTTTTGACTATCTAGAACTACAACAATCACCTGAACAAGAAACATACTTTGATTTATTCCAAGAAGAGTTTTGTTTGCGTCTGATTCCACTCTCTACACCTTTACAAGAAAGATGCGATCGCCAATTTAACGCCGGTGCAATAGAAGCAATGATGGATCAGGTGTTATCCGCTCGATGGGATGCGGAAATTGATGACGATTGCTCTGATTGTTTCTAACTCCGAAATATAATATACCCACTAGGACTGTAATACATAGCAGGGTCTCACCGATACAAAAAAGCTAACTAATGCTAACAAAAGTTGGCTTTTTCTTCCTGTTTCACCCTAGCAGTGTCGGCACTATCTAGTCCACAGGCTAACACGATCAATCTGACCGCTTCTTGTTTTAAATT
>NZ_BJCE01000039.1:0-31852 GCF_005402885.1 Sphaerospermopsis reniformis | reverse complement strand
CGGAAAAAGTGTGCATTTTTTGGGATTTCAAGAGATGGCAAAGAAATTTTCCAATCTCCTCCTGACTCCTGACTCCTGACTCCTGACTCCTATGCCCTCACGGAAAGACTTTCTCAGCAACCCCTAAATATGGATTCTCAACTATGGACACTATGGACAGACTCAGTGAACTTATAGCTAAGACCGAAAAATTACTAGATCAATTAAAATCCACTTTTGAAATATATGAAGGATTTCAATATCAGAGAGATGATAGAAACCTAGAATGGCAAAACTTCCGAGAAAAAATATCTCAGGATCAAATAGAAATATTAACAGCAATAGCTACACAAGAAAACCTGCAAGATACGATCAAAAAAATTGCCGAAAGAAATATTACCATACCCAGCTTACTAATTGATGATATTAATAAAATAGCCTATGATACCCTGGGAGAAATAATTATTGAGACAAATAATGAAATACCAAAAATAGCTAATGACTATTTATTAATGGTGGAAACAATGATATCAAGCCTGTAGGGTGCGTTGGGTGGTGATAATTTTTCACAAAACAAGCTACAAACCCAATGTAACGCCTCAATTATATCATCAATTCGGTGCTTTACGCTGTCGCTAACTTACCCTACTGTTCTAATTTGGAAGTCACAATAAATCTTATTTTCCTAACAAATTAAAGAATGTTTCTTTATCCATACCAACATCTTGAATAATTCCCATTAAAGTACCTTGTTTAATATCTTTACCCGAATGAATAGGAATCACAACTCTACGCCTATCATTATGCTTGTAAATCGCGTGACTTCCCTTTTGACGATCAAAATAAAAACCTATTTTTTCAATAACTTTAATAAATTCTTTAGCTTTGACACTCGGAAAAATACTCATACTAAAACACTTAATGGCTTAACAATAATATCTTCTTTAGGGATAGATTGACCATCAGCTATTAAACTTTCAAGATATAATTCAATAGCTTCTTGAATATTAGCGATCGCCTCTTCAAAAGTATCTCCTTGAGAATGACAACCTTTCAAAAGAGGACAAAAAGCATGATATCCTCCCTCTTGTTCTCTTTCCAGAATAACGGTGTAATTATAAACTTGTTTGCTATGATTACTCATACTGTAATTTCCTCATTAATCACTTTTTCATTATAAACCATCTTTTCAAATATCCTCTAAAACTACAACTAATTCCTCTCACCATCTATCCCCGCAACATCCCCATTTTCAACTACTTCCATCACTTTTTCTTTCTCTTTCTTCCGATTATTCATAGCATTTTTAAACAACTTCAACTTATAAGGATCAGCATCTTTACACCAATATAATTTGTATCCCTTAATCACAGTAAAATGTTCCTTTAAACATTTCTGCCACCCTGAAAGATGACTAATACTTTGCCAATTTTCAAACAGTCCTCTTTCCTCTTCCTGAAGCGTTAATTTTACCAACTTATCATACAATGGATAATCAGGAGTTACTAAAGTTTCTAATTGATGCAATACCGGCGGATCATCATCAACATCATATTCTCTATAGGTAACTTGTAAATCCCGTAAATCAATTTTCATTGATCTATATAATGTCGGGTGAGGTTCATGATCAAAATCAGGATAACACAAATAGGAAATCTTTGGTGTTTGCAAATGGAATTTAATCACATTTGCTTCTTCTAACCTACCAATAGTCCGACTAGCGCAACCTTCATATAATCGTAATAAAGGATCAAGTGCTTGTAACGCAGAAATGTGAACCCAAAGAGAATTATTTAATTTTTTCCCAATTTTACTTTCTTGACAACGTTGAATAATTAACTCTGTATTTCCCACACTTTTTAACATTTGATCCGCATCTGAACACGCCTGTTTATAACTACTATATAATCCTAGAACATCTTCTTGAACTGCTGGCGGTAGTTTTGATAATCTGGGACGATGACTAAACTTTGTTAATGCTAAATAAACTAATAAATCTTGACGACGTTTATCTGCGATCGCTTCCCATTCTTCTGAGTCTGTCGCTTTAATAATCACTTGGAAAGCCCGTCTTAAACTACTAAAATGTTGACAAATTTCCTCTTCTTGGGCTAACTCTCCCTTACCAGGTATTCTACCCCGTTCAGTCATAAAATTCATCAAAGGTGTTAACAATTCTCGATGTTCTTCAAACTTTTGAATACAAGCTCTCACTTTAGGAGTAGTAGCGCGAGAACGATAACGAGAAGCGCGAAATAATTCGGTTTCCGCAGGATCTCTAAAAACAAAATAAACCCCCAAAGCTATAGGAATAGCATCAACTTCTAAAACTTGATCAATGTAAACTTTTAATTCTTCTTGTTCATAATATTTTTGAAATGTGTTACGCTTAGTAATCACACCATCACCATAAGCCATTACACCTTTCTGAGAGTCTGATATTAACACCTGAGCAGATACCAACAGAACTCTTTGCGTCAGTTCCCAAGCTTTTATTAATGCTTCCCTACGTTCACCTTGATCTTCAATAACATTAATCACAAAACCAATATTCACAATATCCGCAGGTATGCGGGGAGCGTCTGGTAAATAATAAGGGTCCCAACCATTACTGACATAACCTTGATCTGCGATGCGCTGCATATCTCCACCATGTCCACAACCATAATCAAAAAAGGTGGTTTCTGAACCAAACAAACCTGCATCTAAAGCTAAACGCAAAGGTCGAGAAAAATCATGACGGATAATAGCAGCTTTATGTCTTTCAATTTTTGGTATTGTTGGGATTGAATCTGCTGAATTATTATTTGTGTTGTTATTTTTTCTTATAACTAAAGTATGTCCCTGTATTTCTACTCCGTATCTTTTTAACTTTTCTTCCCAACCCAACCGAGTACCAATACCCCTAGTATTGTAGAGTAAACCTAACGCTACTTGAGCGCGAGTTAAACTGGCAAACTCTTCATACAAAGGATAATCAGGAGTAACAAAAGTCTCCTTACGGTGAAGAATAGGCGGATTATCTGTATCTGTATAATCTCTGAAATTAAAAGTCAGAGTTTCTACATCAACTTGAATACTAGAATGTAAAGCTGGATGAGGATCGGTATCAAAATCAGGATAAAATAAGTAAGAAACCTTGGGTTTATTCGTGCTAAATTTAACAATTGTTGCCAGTTCCGCTTGGGGTGCGACACTGCGAGCTAGACTTTCATATTGCTGAAGTTGGACATCCAGTGTATGCAGCGCAGAAAGATGAATGTAAAAAGCATCTGGGAGAAGTTTGCCATATTGACTGTTATAGCAGCAAGCAGCGATGGTGCTAAATTCTATCTGCTTGGACGTTTGGCAAATTTCTTTAAAGGTGTTCAAGTTGTTCTCAGGCTTAACCATTGCACTCATTAGCAGAAAACTGCCAGTCATTCGATTTTAGATTTTAGATTTTAGATTGATTAGCCGGAATTTTAAGTAGGCTTTTGACAATCCAGAAATTATGGAAATTGGAAATTATTGGTCAAAAATAATTATTAACCCAGTTTTGATAGTAATTCTCCCATAATAAATTATGATTTTGTCTTTTTTGTCAATAATAAGATTTATTATTAACCAAGTGAGTCTGAACTGAGATTAATGTCACAATAAATAGGGTTTGCTGAATAAACCTAAAACCTTGATATATCAAAGGTTACAGGCTGATAAACACAGAAATTAGTGCAAGGGTTTTGAAGGGTATACCGGAAAAAGTGTGCATTTTTTGGGATTTCAAGAGATGGCAAAGAAATTTTCAAATCTCCTCCTGACTCCTGACTCCTGACTCCTGACTCCTATGCCCTCACGGAAAGACTTTCTCAGCAACCCCTAAATATAGGACTCCTATTGGAATTTTGAACAGATTCCGTACATCTGAAGAGTGGCAAAATCAAAGGTAGTGTGTCAAATAAACCACTCAAACATCCACTTTAAATGCGAGAATGTTGGTATCAATGCACAGAAACGCCGAACCCATGTTTTGGCTTATAATCCCAGAAGACACATTTTGGGTGTTGAAAATATTAGTAAAAACCTGCATCTTATTCTGGTAAAAAATCAGATTTGAGAACCAAGTCAGTATTAAAAGGACATTCCCCAGGAAACACAGATATAGATAAACCTGTTTCTGAAGCAGCTAAGTCTCTCGCTTTTTGATAACATTCATTGAATATTTCTAAATAGTAATTCCTTAAACTAGGACTATCTGCAAAATCATCCTCTAATCTGTTACGATGTTCTTTAATTGTTGTACGCCAGCTATTTGTCCTTTTTTCTGGTTGATATTGCCATTTGAGTAAGTGCATTAATAAAATTCTCAGGTTACTTTTAACTGATTTTTTATCATTATTCCCCATGCTTTCTATTTCAGCAATTAAATTTTCGATATCTAATTGATCAAATCTTTTTTGTTGTAATATTTTGATAGTTGATTCTACCCAAAGATGAAAATCTTGGTTGTAGAGAGATTCTGATAAATTTAGTAATGTAGTTTTCATAATCTTTCTCTCATATTTTGAACTCCAATATCCCCGACTTCTTTGATAACTTTATCATGAATTATAGGATTGATCTGAGAAGTCGGGGATCTAATCAAAAACAACACCGCGATAAATTTCTGCTATCGGTAATTCAACCCCAATTGACTCTAAAGAAATAGATTTTTCTAAATTATTAAAATCACTGAATAACCAACCTTGAGATTGTTTACTATATTTTTCTATAAAAACTTCATCTTGTGCAACTAATAAATATTCACAAAAAATGCTAATTGAACGATACATTCTAAACTTGTCTTTGTGGTCATAATCTGCGGTAGAGGGGGATAATACTTCTATAATTAAAGTAGGATTTAAAACTTCATCATTGCGATTTTCATTTAATTGTGGTTCACCATCAAAAACCATCACATCTGGATATAATCCGCGTTTATATTCAGGAATCCATAACCGTAAATCACTATTAATTGGCTCAAACTGACTATCACGGAGCAGAAATTTTAGAAATGCAAAAATATTACCACCGATACGGCTGTGGTTGAGTGATCCTCCTGGCATGGGTACAATTTCTCCATCATGATACTCATTGCGTGTTTCAGCTTTTTCTTCAATGGCGCGATATTCATCTAAACTATAACGACGCTCAACAGTGGTAATCATTATACTGTCACCGATTATCTTGAAGTCATTATGATTATAGCAGAATTACGGCTAATTGTCAGAATCAGGATGTCCAGGATTTAAGGATTTTCAGGATTTTAATTGTCAGAATCAGGATGTCCAGGATTTAAGGATTTACAGGATGTGATTGGATGATGTTTTCACAGTTGTGAAAGATGTATAATCAGGTAAAAGGTAAAGAGTTAATAATTACCCATTACCCATTACCCATTACCAACTTAAAAAGCATTCATCAGATAAACCAAAGTAAAAAGAATAATCCAAATTATATCAACAAAGTGCCAGTAAATTTCCGCCATTTCAATGCCAGTATGTTGCATTGAATTATAATGATTGGGACCGAAAGACCGCACAAAAACACCTAAAATTAATAACAGTCCCACAAATACATGAAGTCCGTGAAAACCTGTCATTAAATAAAAGCAGTTAGCGAAAACATTGGTAGTTAAACCATAACCTAAGTTCATGTATTCATAAACTTGCCCTACTAGAAATACTGCACCCATTAAAAAAGTAATGAAGTACCAAAACCGCATCCAACCAACGCTATTTTTTTTGATTGCTTTATCACCGAAATGAATGATAAAACTACTAGAAACGAGGATGATGGTGTTAACGGTGGGTACTAATAATTCTACTTCTGTTCCTTCTGGTGGCCAGACTGCGGTAGTACCTTTAAAAAATAAGTAGGTGGCAAAAAATCCACCAAACATTAATGATTCAGAAATTAAAAAAGTTAATAGTCCCCAAACTCTTAAATCTGGGTGTTGTTCGTGTTCACTGGTGTGATTTTCGCTGGTTGTAATTGCTGTCATGCTATTTTCCTAATAAATTCTGATTTGTCTCACGCAAAGACGCAAAGGCGCAAAGAATTAGTTTTAAAATACTCTGCTTACCTTCGCGTACCTCTAAGTTTTAAGCTACAGTCTCTGTTACTGATGATTTATCATGGTTATGGCCATAGTCATAAGGACCATGAGTGACTACGGGTAAAACTTCCCAGTTTTCAATTATTGGTGGGGAACTGGTGGTCCATTCTAAGCTCAATGCTTCCCAGGGGTTATCTCCTGCAAATTCTCCTTTTAGCCAGCTATTAATGATGTTGTAAGCGAAGGGAATGACGGAAATACCCAAAATGAATGCGCCGATGGTGCAAAGTTGGTTTAAGCTGGTAAATTGGGGGTCATACATGGCAACTCGGCGTGGCATTCCTTGTAATCCGAGTTCGTGCATGGGTAAAAATGTTAAGTTTGTGCCAATAAATGTGAGAGCAAAGTGAACTCTTCCCCAGGTTTCGTTGATCATTCTGCCGGTGATTTTGGGGAACCAATGATAGATTCCGGCGTAAATTCCAAAGACTGAACCACCAAATAAAACGTAGTGGAAATGTCCCACTACATAATAGGTATCGTGAACGTGAACGTCAAAGGGTGCTGTTCCCATTGTTACGCCGCTTAAACCACCCATGACGAACATTGATAATAAACCAATGGCGAATAACATGGCGCTGGTAAACCGAATTTTTCCACCCCATAAAGTTGCCACCCAACCGAATATTTTGACTCCTGTGGGAACGGCTACTATTAATGTGGAAATGGTGAAGAACATTCGCATCCATCCGGGTGTTCCACTGGTGAACATATGGTGTACCCAAACGAATAAACCAACGACGCAAATAGCAACGCTGGAATAGGCGATCGCTTTATATCCAAATATCGGTTTTCGTGCATGAACGGGAATTACTTCTGACATGATCCCAAAAATTGGCAGGATCATTAAATAAACTGCGGGGTGGGAATAAAACCAGAATAAATGTTGGTAAATAATGACGTTACCACCTGCATCTGGTTTGAAGAATGATGTGCCAAAGTTAATATCAAAGAGCAGTAAAATTAATCCTGCTGCTAAGACTGGTGTAGATAAAAGTGCCAGGATGGATGTTGCTAAAATTGCCCAACAAAATAAAGGAATTTGATCCCATTTCATGCTGGGAACTTTCATCATTAAAATGGTGATGACGAAGTTTATTGATCCTAAAATTGAGGATGTTCCTACTAAGACTATCGCTAATATCCACATTGTTTGCGCGGTGTTAGCGGTGATTAAACTTAGTGGTGGGTAAGCTGTCCATCCAGATTGAGAACCACCGAAAAAGAAGCTACCTAATAATAGTAATCCTGCGGGGGGGTTTAACCAAAAAGCAATGGCATTTAATTTAGGAAATGCCATATCTCTAGCACCTACCATTAAGGGTACTAAATAATTACCAAAACCACCGATCGCGCTAGGAACAATCCAGAGAAAGATCATGATTGTTCCGTGATTTGTCATGAAGGCATTATACAGATTTGGATCAAGTAAGTCGGAGTCTGGTGTGGCTAACTCGGTGCGGATAGCCACGGCCATCAAACCACCAATTAAATAAAATATAAATGCTGTCACCAAATATTGAATACCAATCACTTTGTGATCAATATTAAAGGTGAAATAATCATACCATTTCCAAGCTTGGAGATGTTGAGTATGGGCAACCAGTAAAGTCTTTTGTTGACTATTATCTGGTGGTATGTTGGGTGAAAATTCTGTTTGGGTCATGCGATTTTGGATTTTAGATTTTAGATTTTAGATTTTGGATTTTCAGAAGTCAGGAGTTAGGAGTCAGGAGTCGTAGGGGCGAAGCATTCGGATGACAAATTATCAATTTTATGAAAAGGCTATTTTCCGAATGCTTCGCCCGTACAGGAGTCAGGAGTCAGGAGTCAGGATAATTAAGAATAAATCATCAGATCATTTCTTTCCTATTACCTATTACCTATTACCTATTACCTATTACCTATTACCTATTACCTATTACCTATTACCTATTCCCTTCTTCTACTAATGACTGCATATTCTCTGCATTTATTCCCATTTCCTGAACATAAGGTTCAAGAAATTCAGAAGGTGATAAATTATCAGGATTGACTGCTATAATTTGCTGTGGTTCTTGTTTTTGTGCCAACTGATTTTCGGTTAACCAGTTATTAAAATCTTCCGGACTGTGAACTACAACTTGTGTCCGCATTGAACCATGATAACCACCACATAATTCTGCACAAACTACGGGATAAACACCTGGTTTTGTAGCTACAAATCTTAGTTCTGTGGGTACACCAGGAATTGCATCTTGTTTTAACCGAAATTGGGGAACCCAGAAGGAATGAATAACATCATCTGCGGATAAATTTAACTGCACATCTGCACCGACGGGAACATGAAGTTCTCCTGCAACAATACCGGTTTCAGGATAGTTAAATAACCACGCAAATTGTATTCCTTTAACATCAACTACCAAGTCTGCTGGTTTATTTTTAGTTTGGGGACTTGCACCGATGCCAATATTAGGAGCAGCTAAAGATTGAGATTGAGAATTATCATTCATACTAGCTGCCATTGCCGTACCAGAAACATGAGCAACATGATGAGGATGAGTACCCGGTTCTAAACCTCCCATTTGGTTATAAACATCTACGCTGTAGATACCTAAACCAATGACAATGACACTGGGAATAGCTGTCCAAAATATTTCTAATGCTAAGTTGCCTTCTATCGGTACACCATCACTATTGTCTCCAGTACGACGACGGTAGACAAATAGGAAAATTAAGATTGTGCCTTCCACTATTAAAAATAGTGCGATCGCAATGGTAAACATGACATTAAAAAAGCCGTCCACCAAAGGCGCTTGTTGTGATGCTTGTTCTGGTAATAAATGATGATGTTGACCTATCCAAATACTAATAGGGGCAATGAACATCCCCGCTAATAGTGTCCACAATGACACAGGAACTTTTTGCATACTACCTGCTCTTTATCAATTAACAATTATCAGTGGAAGTTGGGTGTCGGGTATGGGTCCTAGAAGAAGAAAAATTCATTCTTGAACATGAGATACCATTCTCTTCTTACTGTCACCTGTCACCTGTCACCTGTCACCTTTTTTCCTGACTCCTGACTCCTCAATTTTTACTTATTACCGTTCTAACTTGTAAGTCATCAAAATTGGGTAAACTTCCAGATTTTTTTCACATCTTGCTCACAAATATTACAAAAATATTACAAATTATATTTTGTCTCCTGTTTACCTTGACTCAAAAACCCAATTTATATACAATTAGCCTTTTTTATGATTAATTATGGCAACAGAATTAATCAGTCATGGGATTTTAGATTTTGGTGAACTTCTCATTAAAATCACCATAATTTTATCATTAAGGTAATGAACCCTAACAAGTTTAAATCTATGTTTTTGTTAATCCTAAAATTTTTAATATTTTTTTAACTAATTAGGTAAAGTTAGGTAAGGATTGAGTATTCCCCTCTAAATGAACTTTCATCAATCAGTGATGCTGATGTCAGGAGTTAAACAATTTCTTTTCTCCTTGTAACTTACTGACTGTAGTTGATGCCCATAGGTATTACTGGTCTAATGTTGTATGGGAATAACAATTTTTGGGACAAATACGAGAACAAGCTTCACAACCAATACAGTTTTCTGGGTGAGCAACTACCATCACCTTGCGTTCAATTTCTTCATCATCTTCATCTTCTACAAATTCACCTTCTTCATTCAATGCCATCAACCCTAAAACTGTGTAACCACATACTTTAATACATCTGCCACAACCAATACATTTATTCTTGTCAATTTCTGTAACAAATTTAGGTGTCCAAGACTTACCGCCAAATGTCAATCCTGTTAATGTTGCCATGAATCTAACCTCAGCAATTTCGCTTACAATTTTCTTGGTGATTTACTCTTAATAGTAGCCTAATATTTTGGCATTTTGCTGATAAAAGTTAACTTTTTTATCAAGTTTTGCTGACTTGAAAAATCATGTCAATTTATCTCGAATAATTTTCTAGGCTAGATGCAATTTTTTATTAAAAAAGTCTCTACTCGATCCTTAGTATTCAAAGAGAAAATCCAGTTATTTTTCAGATAAAGATAATTTATATCCTGATATTTTTATTGATAGGTTTTCGCAAAAATCAACAAGTAGAAAATAGTCCATAAGGTTAAAGTAATAATTTTGACAGTATTTGCAGATACTAAATAATCAACAATCAGAAGTAAACAGTTAGTGAACAGTAATTTAAACATTAACTAATTAAAAACAATTTCCAATTTTTATGATGTTATTTAAAAACAGTTTTTGTCAAGATTTCCTGTGAAAGCAGAACACAAATATTAAAAAAATTCTCCAAGCTCATTATGAACAAACTTAGCGAAATCTTTATGAAATGTATAGTTAATGAAGAAGCAATGAAGCCTTACTTTCAAAGTCCCAAAGAGGTGACAGGTAAAAATCAACAGTGAACAGTCAATACTCAAAGACAATAACTGTTAACTGAATAACTGATCTTGTCATGGAGATAATTTGGTAGCAAGTTATGAATCAAGACGAGACATCGAGGGTAGACTTGAGCCAAACATCTCAGCAATTAGACTAGGAAGCAGCCTTATGCCTTATACAATTCCTAACAAAAATTGCGATGGATGTGATAACTGCCGCCCCCAATGTCCTACGGGTGCAATCAAAATCGAAAATAACGAATATTGGATTGATCCTTGTCTTTGTAACAATTGTGAGGGTTATTATCCAGAACCGCAATGTGTAATTGCTTGTCCTACAAATTCCCCCATACCCTGGCAAGCAAAAAAAGGCAGATGCAAAGTTGAAGCGCGAGAACCTACCAGTCCTAATTTGTTTTCTAATGGCAAGAATCATCCCTTTGCTTCGGCAATAGTTATTTGGGAAGCTTGCAACTTATTAGCACAACGTAAATCATTACAATGGGAAACAGATGCAGCAGGTAATTTACACTATAGCCGACAAGTTAATCAAGGTCGGGGTGCAATTTCTTTTCAGCTTCAGGACTCATTTCAAGTTAGTAACCGGGCTAAAAATTTACCAACAATTGAAAATCTTGATCTTCGAGCTGCTTGTATTCATCTGATTTTTGCTGCCTATGCTACAACTTTAGATCAACCCTGGGAACAAGAGTTTTCAATTGATGAGCGACAATTTGAAGCATACTTGGGATTAGAAAAACGTAAAGACCTCAACAAAACCGCCAAGTTATGTTTAATTAAAAACATCGTTCAACAAGCTTGCTCTCTGGTTGTTTCTATTGACTGGCAAGCAAGAGGTAAAGTTCCCGGTTTTTCTGTTAAAGAAAGTCCTTTGTGGCATTTAACAGATATTCATCATCATTTTCAGGAAGATGCACAGGGATGTAAATATTTAGTTGGGTTGACATTTAAAGTTAAAGCCGGTCTTTGGGCGCAGCATTTTTTAAATAAACAAGGCTGTAAAGAACGGACTGGTTTCTATCAATATGGTAGTCTGCCGAAAACGCTGTTAACTACTGTTATGAGTCTGTGGCAGCAACATGAAGGCGCAGTCAGATTGATGTTATGGTTACTTTTTAAAACCAAGATGGGTAGAGAACAACGGATTACTGTTCCTACTTTACTGCGTGTTGCTTATGGTGAGGAAAAAATTAACTTAGCTTCTAGATTACGAGATGAACGGAAGCGGTTATTACGAACTTTTGAAAATGATTTGGAAGTTCTCAATCATTCTGGAGTTAAGCCAATTTTTGATCCTGTTACCTACCCCATAGAAATCCAACCGTTATGGGCAAAATTAGTTGATATTCCCGAAGATCCAGATGAGGCTTTAGAGTTTTGGATCAATGACGGTGGTGGTGATCATCGACTTACAGATAGCGGTCCCCGTGGTAAGTGGAATATGTTGATGAATGCCCGGATTTTATCTTTTGAATTACCACCAGAATGGGAAAATATCAGTGCAGATGCTGAGAAAAAAAAGCGGCTTAATGTGAGAAGTAAAAAAACCGTCAAAACTACGGATAATTTATTAGCTGAACAAGTATCTCAAGCCCGCAAAAGTATCAATATCTCCCAAAGAGAATTAGCAAAGTTAACAGGTAAAAGTCAAAGTTGGATTCGTGATGTGGAAAATGGTCGTCTGAAACCTAAACCTGAAGATCAAGCTTTATTAAGGAGGGTGCTGAATATTCTTTAACAGGACTTGTGCAAAACAGAACGAAAGTAGGGGTAATTTAAAGTAGGGGTAATTCATGAATTACCCCTACGTAAGAATTAGGTTTTTAGTTCAATCTTGCATAAGTCCTATTTAAGTAACTAATACCCAGATCCTCGACTTCTTAGAGAAGTCGGGGATCTATCGGTAGGTAAACTGCGATCGCTATTGAGTGTTTTCCAATAATTAAATCTTATCTAAATCTAGAAACAGTTTTAAAATATATAAGTTTCCAAATTCTCCCTTTATATTTTCTTAACATTTAATTGAGAATTATTTTTATTTATTAACGAGCTTGCAATACTTTCAGCCATCTGCTATGATTTAAGAGAATTTGTAAATTGTCCTATTGTGCCTATTTTTAAGATGTATCTTTTAACACAAGTTCACAAGCCTTGACTGATAAACGCTTCAGGGATAGCCAAAAAAGAAATAACCCAAAAAATCAAAAATTTATCAAAAAATCCTGACACGAGATTTACCAAAATTCCCTGCTGTTGTTTGCGGGTGAGAAATAGGGGCATTGACAAATAAAACAATTTATGGTAATGATATTAAACCTTGAATGAATCAATTATCAATTGTCAATTTTCAATTGATCAGCGCCCAAACCACCACAGCCTGAGCGCCTAAATAGGTTGCAGATAAATTGATAATAGTTAATCTGCTAGTTATTCAAATTAAGCACGCGCCATTTGCATTGATCGGCAAGTTTCCGCACATCTACGACAAGCTGCGGCGCAATCTCTCATTTTGCTGTCATCGCTAATGGTTTCACAGGCAGCAGCACAGCGATCGCACATTTCCGCACACAGCATACAAGTGCGTTCCATAAATTCAGAACCACTCATCATCATATTTGTACACATCATGCACATTTCAGAGCAGTCACGCATTATGCTCATCATGCCCATATCCATGTACCTACCACCTTTGCTCATGCAGTAAGTCATGGTTTCCAAGCATATTTTATGACATTCCATGCAAGCATTCATGCAAGTTTGCATTTCCGTAGTCATGGATTCAGTCATCATCATCATCATAGCAAATACTCCTGATTTTTTGATGCGTATTTATAGTCATGAATTAGACTAATAACCACATTAACTACCGATGTTTCCAGGGTAAATAATAGGGGAAGCCCTGAATTGATCAGCCGATAATTCCGACAATGAATACTAACAACAAAATCAGAATCTTTCTTGCTACTTTGGCAGTAATTTCTATTGGAAAAGAAAACCGTTGAATATTCAAATCCCCGACTTCTTGAAGAAGACAGGGATCTATGGGCATTTGATTAAGCGTTATATACTACTATTGGGGTAGAGTGCGACTGGCATAAGCATCCATCGCATAGGCAGGAGTGCGATCGCTGTAATCAATTTCCATCCCAGTAATAGACTTAGCCAACTGTGCAAAAGACTCAGAACGCCAGTTCCGTTCATGGATAGGCTTGCTTTGTTCACCCATGAAGTAAGCCAAAGAACCAATCACAGAAGCAGCAACCCAACCTACAACTAATAATGCAATTAAGATAGTCATCTTTAACCTCGTGTTTTTATTGTGTCTTAACTTTTGTGTCTTAACTTTTATTGCTTTATGTAAATAAATGTAACAGATTGTTTTCAAAATTGTCAAATGTTCCCCAGTTGTGCTAACCGATGTTTGTGGTAGAGTATTCCACACTCTCAGACTAAATAAATTACTGTACTACTATATAGTAGTTTGGTGTATAAATAAGATCAATTGCTGGTTAGAGAGGAACATTACCCATTAAACCTCTCTGAAAATCAATGTAGGGACAATTCATGAATTGTCCCTACGAATGGGTTTCAGGTTATGCACATTTCATTACCAGAGATGTCTATTACCAGCCTCAACAAAATCACCAGTAGCTGAGTAATTGTCTCTGCGTTCATGGGGAGAGTAATAAAGATGTAATTGCGATCGCAATTCAACTAGGGGCAACAGTCTATGATAGTGATTGGTGATTGGGTTATTTACCTCCCTATCTCCCCATCTCCCTCCTGTTTCCCCCTCAAACCGATATGCTCCCTATTCCAACGGACAAAATAAATGATATCAAGTCCAGTTAATTACTGATAATCAACTTTCTCCTCTTCACTCTTGCCTCTTGCCTTTTGACTACCCTCACAGATAATATAACTATTCCAACGGATCTGATATGAGAATGTTCTTTTCTGATGAAGAAATAGCACAATTAATTGCAGAAGATGTCCCATTTCTCGATTTAACTACCTATGGATTAAATATAGGTAAAGAATTAGGAGAAATTGAATTTTCTACCCGTCACACCATGACTATTTGTGCAACAGAAGAAGCAGCAAGAGTATTTGAAAAATGCGGTGCAAAAGTTGAATATTTACTAGAAAGTGGAACTTGTTTAACATCACAGCAATTAATTCTCAAAGCTAGTGGTTGTGCGGAAGCTTTACATATTGGTTGGAGAGTAGCGTTAAATTTAATGGAATACGCTTCTGGTATTGCTACCCGTGCAAAAGAATTGGTTGATGCTGCTAAAAATGTAAATTCTGATGTGGCAGTTGTCACCACTCGCAAATGCTTTCCTGGTACGAGAATTATTTCCATGAAAGCAATTTTAGCTGGTGGTGCTACTCCCCATCGTTTAGGACTTTCAGAAACAGTTTTGATTTTTAAACAACACCTACTATTTATAGATAGTATTGCAGAAATAAGTGAACGTATCAACCAAATGAGAAAACGATTTCCAGAACAAAAAATTGCTATTGAAGTGGAAACAGAAACCGATGCTTGGATGGTGGCTGAAGCAGGAGTTGATTTAATTCAATTTGATAAAATTCCTACTGTAGAACTTAGTGGTTTAGTTACAGAATTAAAGCAGAAATATCCAGGTTTAAAATTAGCAGCAGCAGGTGGAATTAATTTAGAAAATGTCAGGAATTATGCCAGCACAGGGGTAGATATTTTGGTGACAAGTTACCCGTATTTTGGTAAACCTGCTGATATTGGTGCGAAGATGAAACGGAGGTAATCCTAATGCTAATACTTCTGCTTCTCCTTGTCCCAAATCTATAACAACCAGGATTATGGGATTAACAAATGACTATTAACTTCATATTTTGTCTGAATCAGGATAACCAGGATTAGAGGATTAACAGGATGATTCTTTGATGGTTAATGACTATTAACTTAATATTTTGTCTGAATCAGGATATCCAGGATTAGAGGATTAATAGGATGATTATTTGATAATTACTAGACGTGAATGATGTATTGATTATTACAGTAATTTCATAAAAATTAACCTTTTGTCTGAATCAGGATAAGCAGGATTATAGGATTAACAGGATGATTATTTGATGGTTAATCACTGTTGTTTATGTATTGATTCTTACATCACACTTAATAAATATTTACCTTTCCCTATCACAATCATCAAAACCTAACCAATAATTAAACAACAACATCCTGTACATCCTCAAATCCTGGACATCCTGATTCTGACAACCACAACTTTCATCACACAACAAATAATCATCCAATCACATCCTGTACATCCTCAAATCCTGGACATCCTGATTCTGACAATAATATGCTATTTTGAATATAGTATACATCACATTAACCATTAACTCCGAGTAATTGTTGATTAAAAATTATGCTAAATCAACCTATTTCCACTGTTTTAACCCAAGTACAGAAAAACTTAAAACAACTTTATGGAGAACATTCACCACATAACAAAAAATCATCTAATCACATCCTGTACATCCTCAAATCCTGGACATCCTGATTCTGACAATAATATGCTATATTCTTAGCTATTAATATTTTGAGGATGAATAATTGTAATTTCAGGAATAGCTATAAAATCTTTGGGATTTAAAGTTAAAATATGGCTGATATTATGAGCAAGCATCACTGCTAATATGTGTATATCATGAGTTCGTTTACCAGAAATATTATATGTTGTTACTAAGTTCAACCAAATAGAAAATACATCTGGTGTTTCTGCTAGTAAATCAAATTGATTTATTAACATTTGTACTGCTTGAGTTGTTTGTTCTACAGTCCATCCTAAGCCATTAACATTGACAGGACGAGTAGCAACAACCCAAAATTCAATGATTACTTGAGGGGTAATAAAACATTGATGATTATTAGATATTAAATATTTAATTGTGTTATCAACTAGATGGAAATCAGGAGATGTGATATCTCTTGAACGTAACAGAATATTGGTATCTAATAAGTAACTACTCATCTTCCTCGATCATCATAAATGTTTTCTCGACGTAGTGCTTCATCAGAAAGATTAACAGAACTTTTAGGAGCTTTTTCTATCCACTCTTGCCAAAGTTTTAATCTTTCTTCAGAGGTTAAAGGCTTTTTAGGTTGTTTGTTGAAATCCTGATAACTCAGCCTTTCTTGGAAAAGTTGTTTTTCTTCGGGAGTTAATTTGGAAACAATTTCTACAAGCGAGTCAACAAGTTGTACATTCATAATTATCTATTTTATTTACTAGGTTATAGGCAATATTGTACTGTATTTTAATTATAATCTGTCAACTGTCAGAATCAGGATAACCAGGATTAGAGGATTAACAGGATGATTATTTGATGGTTAATCACTGTTGTTTATGTATTGATTCTTACATCACACTTAATAAATATTTACCTTTCCCTATAACAATCATCAACACCTAACCAATAATTAAACAATCACATCCTGTACATCCTCAAATCCTGGACATCCTGATTCAGACAACCACAACTTTCATCACACAACAAATAATCATCCAATCACATCCTGTACATCCTTAAATCCTGGACATCCTGATTCTGACAATATTAAATTTATCTAAACAACTAGCAAAATTACCCAAATATGGTATATTTAATAGAGGACATATAAAACAAAAATTGATTCAGATTAATGTACTACTGATGGAGATAAAATAGAATAAGTTAATTATATTTATGGAATGGAATATAATATTCGATCCAGATTTTAGAAGTTGGTTTTATCAACAAGAACAGGGATTTCAAAATGAAGCATTTGCTGTATTAGGTATTTTAGCAGAATTTGGACCCAGTTTAGGAAGACCAAGAGTTGATACTTTACAAGGTTCTGATTTCAGCAATATGAAAGAACTGCGTATTCAATATCAAGGAGAACCTTGGCGGATTTTATTTGCATTTGATCCTAAAAGACAAGCGATTTTATTAGTTGGAGGTAACAAAGCTGGTAATAAAAAATGGTATAAAGAAAATATTCCCATAGCAGATGAACGGTATAGAGAATATTTGCAGACACTCAAGGAAGAAAAATCATGAAAAAATATACAACTTTATCTGAAGAATTAAATCAACTTTCTCAAGAAAGAAAAGAAATTATTGCTACAAGAACTTCTGAAATAAGGTTAGAAGAAATTACACTTCAACAATTAGGTAAAAAATTGGGTTTATCACAATCAGAATTAGCTGCTAGTTTGGAGTTATCGCAAAGCGAAATATCTCATTTAGAAAGTGGACAAAGTTTAGAATAATATTAGGATTATACAATTTAGCTGTGTAACAGCTTATCATAAGCCCCCTCATCGCTTGCGGGAAGGGGGTTGGGGTTATTGGTGACAAGTTAAGGCTGAAAGTATAGAAATGTCGGAAGCTGCTCATGATCTAATTGAAGGTGTAGAATTAGATAGATCAGTAAAGTCAAAATTAATCACATTCATGAATTGATTTACATTCCCAAAATTGTCCAGGTCCTACTATCAAAATTTGCTCATTTGGCATTAATAATTCCCAGTAAGCAAGACCAGAATCATCTTCTAAATCTGGTTCTAAAATAAATTTATAATTATAATTATCCTCACCCTCAAATGATAAAGTGAGTGTAAAATCATGATTGCCACCAAGGGCAAAATTAGTCAGCTTTGTATTTTCTAACTGCTGTAACAATCTTTCAGCAAATTCATTATTTGGGTGTATATCTAAAATAGATGAATGAATTCCAGACAAAAGATTTCCGAACGTTAAACTCCAAGGTGTTGCCCTAGTGAAAAGTTGCCAGCTTCCTTTGTTTAAGTGTTTTAATTTAGGATGATTATAAGGTTGCATTTCACCAAAGTCTAATATTAATTCATCACCATAACTAAATCCAATTTGATGGCAAGTTTCGCCGATAATTGGTTGAATAATTTGATTCAGATTTTGTATAGAATTAGCAAGAGATGTTTTAGGAGTCATAATCAATATCCTCTAAAAATTCTTTAGCTTTTTGTCTAAGTTCCTGATATGTAAAATCACCTCTATCATTTAAAGTTCCACCATAACCATTTCTTTTTTCTATCTCGATAAATTTACCAAATGCTTTTCTTAATTTCTCTGACATACTAAATTCTCTAGCAATAGCATCAATTTGTTTAATGTCATATTTTTTACCCATAAATATATATACATCCTGATATAATATTTTAACATTAGGAGCTTCATCATGGGTTTCCGTGTAGTCGTATCTTCCAGGACTCAGTAGCTATTGGCGCTTTTACCCTCTTACTCTTGGAACTTCTTAAACTCTTTCTATTTGTCTGAATGTCGCTCAGTACAAGTCGCGGTAGTTGAGCGTAGTCGAAACTCGATAACCACCTGATTCAGACAATATTAAAATTATGTAAACAAATAACAAAGTTACTCAAATATGCTATTTTAGATACAGTATACATGAAACCAACTATTAACCAATCATGAATAATCCACAACAACCGCGAGAATACGATGCTGTGCTTGGTGGTAATAGTCCATCACTAGAAGGTGCTGCGGTTTTAGGTGGTATTGAAGGGGTAAAATTACGGTTGCAAAATCCAGATGCCAAGGTGAGAATTGCTGCACTTGAGCAAGC
Organism: Sphaerospermopsis reniformis; assembly: GCF_005402885.1. Lineage (NCBI taxonomy): Bacteria > Bacillati > Cyanobacteriota > Cyanophyceae > Nostocales > Aphanizomenonaceae > Sphaerospermopsis > Sphaerospermopsis reniformis. The sequence continues at coordinate 12,651 of NZ_BJCE01000039.1, read as the reverse complement.
ATTGAATTATGGAGAACAGGGTTTAGATTTAGTAATTGCAGGTTTAAAGGATGAATCTTGGGATATTCAAAATGCAGCTTATTTAATATTAAATAAAAGAACAGAACCCAGAATTAAACAAATATTACAAAATCCTCGTCAATTAGGTTTTAAATTAGAAGAGATCGAAGTAGTAACAGTCAACAGATATGGACAAATTATTGAGCGTCAGCAGCGTATAGCTAGATATTTTACTGAAGGTTTGGGTAATGGTCTAAAATTAGAAATGGCTGCAATTCCTGGTGGTACTTTTCTGATGGGTTCACCGGAAGACGAGAAAGAAAGACATCGTAATGAAAGTCCCCAACATGAAGTTACTGTTCCAGATTTTTTTATGGGAAAATATCCAGTAACACAGGCACAATATCAAGCGATCATGGGGAATAACCGTTCTCACTGTAAAGGTGAAAACCGCCCTGTGGAAACGGTTAGGTGGAATGATGCGGTTAAATTCTGTGAACTGTTAAGCCAAAGAACAGGAAAAAAATACACCCTACCCAGCGAAGCACAATGGGAGTATGCTTGTAGAGCCGGAACTACCACACCTTTTTATTTTGGAGAGACGATTACAACAGATTTAGCTAACTATGATGGTAATCACACTTACGCTTCTGCTCCTCAAGGAGAGTATCGTAGACAAACCACAGATGTAGGCACTTTTCCCCCTAACGCTTTTGGTTTGTATGATATGCACGGAAACGTCTGGGAGTGGTGTTTCGATAATTGGGTAGGTAACTATAATAACGCGCCTACAAATGGTAGTGCTGTTACAAGCTCAAGTAATAAAAAGTTGCTGCGCGGTGGTTCTTGGGCCGACAGTCCTGTAGGTTGCCGTTCGGCGTGTCGCTTCTATTATGTTGCGGGCTTCGTCAGCGACATCTTCGGTTTTCGTGTTGTGTGTGGTGCTGCGTGGACTTTGTAGCCCTTTATACTCTTACACTCTTGCCCTTTACCCTCTTTTCTTTTCCCTTTCCCCTCGCCGTCAGGCGATCAATTTTTTTGTCTGATAGCGAAGCGTGGCGTAGCCATATCAGGATAACCAGGATTATAGGATTGACAGGATTGTAATTTGATGATTGATAGATGAGATTCATATATTTATTCTTCCATCTCACTTCATAAATATTTATTTACTTTTCTCTATCCTAATCATTAACAACTAACGAACAATTAAACAATCACATCCTGTACATCCTCAAATCCTGGACATTATCTCGACTTCGCTCGATAACCACCTGATTCAGACAATCTTAAAATTATGTAAACAAATAACCAAATTCCCTAAATATGCTATTTTAGATACAGTATACATGAAACCTACCATTAACCAATCATGAATAATCCACAACAACCCCTAGAGTATGATGCTGTGCTTGGTGGTGAAAATCAAATATCAAGTAGTCCTGATCTGAAAATGACCACAGAAAGAGCGATAAATTTATTAAAAGCTGGTGATCTAGGAATTAGACTATGGAATCAATTTATAAGAGAAGAAACGTATATTCCTAGTCTTAAAGGAGTTGATTTGAGCGGACATAATTTACATTATATTAATTTTTCTAATGCTAATCTTCAAGATGCAAAATTCAGTAATACTAATCTTTATGCTGCTAATTTTTCTAATGCTAATCTTCAAGGTGCAAAATTGAATGGGTGTGTGCATTCTGCTAATTTTTCTAATGCTAATCTTCAAGGTGCAGATTTGAGTAGTGCAGATTTGAGTGGTGCTGATTTTTGTAATGCTGATTTAACTGACACTAAATTTGATGGTGCTAAGTTATCTGGGGCAAAACTTAAAAATGCCATTATTGCTAATACAAGTTTTTTAAACACAAATCTTGAAGGTGCTGATGTAACAGGAACTAAAATTTTTTTAGCCAATGTTAATAAAGAAACTCTGACAGAGCAAATTTCTGGAATTGACAAATTAAATTAATTCAGATATTTATTTTCTTCTTTTCAACTTTGCGCGAAATAAAAAACCCAATAAACTAACAACTATCCCCCCTATTTATACATAATGAATAACCCCCATCAACAACTCATTCAACAAATAGACCTCATGCTTCGCGCCCGCTATCCCCTACTATATATAGTCGGAGTCGAAGAAGAACCAATAGAACAAGTCCTGCAACAACTCACCCAAATATCCCAGACACCACGACAACTATTATTATGGGATATCGTCACCGGTTGGGATGACAACGGAACTGATAAAGGTTCAGTCATGGGTGCATTATCAAGAATTACCAAAACCCCAGAAAATACAACCACAATATTTGTATTGCGAGACATACATTTTATTCTCAAAAACCCCGAAACAGAAAAAAATGCTCCCGTAATTCGTGCTATCAAAAACCTCACCCGTCAACTCAAACGCACACGCCAAACCCTCATCCTCACCAGTCATACTTTAACCATTCCCCCAGAACTACAAGAAGAAATTACAGTAATTGATTTTCCCTTACCCAACATCCAAGAAATAGATTATTTAATTCATCAATTAATAGTCCCCGAAAAACTTAACTTAAATGGACTAGGAAAAGAACAATTAATCAAAGCCTGTCAAGGATTAAGTCGCGCCAGAATTAGAAGAGTATTAGCAGCAGCATTAGCAGCCAAAGGACAAGTCAACGAAACAGATATTGATAGAGTATTAGAAGAGAAAAAACAAGCAGTTCGCCAAACCGGAATCTTAGAATTTTACACATCCAATGAATCATTAAAAAACGTCGGTGGTTTGGAAAATCTCAAACAGTGGGTGCGAATGCGTCAAGATGCTTTTACCGAAGAAGCAAGACGTTATGGCATACCCAACCCAAAAGGCGTTTTATTAGTAGGAATACAAGGAACAGGAAAATCATTATCAGCCAAAACTATCGCCCACGAATGGCGTTTACCACTGTTACGTTTAGACGTGGGGAGATTATTTGGGGGCATAGTGGGAGAAAGTGAAAATCGCATTCGCCAAATGATACAATTAGCAGAAGCAATATCACCCTGTGTATTATGGATGGATGAAATAGATAAGGCTTTTGGTAATATTAATAGTGGGGTTGATGGTGACTCTGGAACATCGCGCCGAGTATTTGGAACATTAATAACTTGGATGCAAGAAAAAACCAGTCCCGTGTTTATGGTGGCTACTGCTAATAATGTGCAAATATTACCAGCAGAGTTATTAAGAAAAGGGCGATTTGATGAAATATTCTTTTTAAATTTACCTACAGAAAATGAACGCCATGATATTTTTAAAGTCCACATTCAAAAAGTTCGCCCTTCCCGACTGCGAGAATTTGATTTACAGCAACTTGCCATAAATACGGAAAATTTTAGCGGTGCTGAAATTCAACAAGTAATTATTGATGGAATGCACCGGGCTTTTGGTAGTTTAATAGATGGAAATAGGCGTGATTTTAATACGGAAGATATTTTAGATGCCATATCGGAAACTGTACCTTTGGCGGCTATTGCTAAGGAACAAATTACCAGTTTAAAACGTTGGGCGGCGGAAGCTGGCGCAAGAACGGCTTCTATTGATACACTGTTAATTGAGGAGTTAAAGGTTTATTCTCAGCAGCAAGGTTTGGGTCCTTTGGAGGTGGATTAAATAATTGATAATTGATAATTGACAATTGATAATTCATAAATGAAAAAAGGAGTTGATTTTTTATGTCTCATTTTACAACTATCAAAGTACAAATTAAAAATGGTGATGTTCTCTATCAAATATTGCAAGAGTTAGGTTATCAAGTTGAGTTAAATTCTCAGGTTCGTGGTTATAGGGGTAATACTACAAGTGCTGAATATGTGATTAAACAACCTAATGGTTATGATTTAGGTTTTCGTCAACAGGGAGGAATTTATGAATTAGTTGCAGATTTTTGGGGTGCAAAAATTAATCAACAAGATTTTATTAATAAAATTAGTCAAAAATACGCCCATAGAAGTTTGATGGAAACCATACAAACTGAGGGTTTTAATGTAGAGGAAGAGGAAGTTTTAGCAGATGGTACGGTGCGGGTTGTTGTTGGTAAATGGGTTTAGATGTTGTTTGTTTATTATCAACCAGGAAAAATCATCATGGCAGAATATCAAAAGATTGAATATCGCATTAGTAAAGATGGTAAAATTGTGGAACGTGTTTTAAATGCCACAGGTTCTAGTTGTTTGGAAACTACAAAAAGTTTAGAACAATCTTTAGGAGAAATAGAATCTCAGGAATTATTACCTGAATATTACGAAGGAGAAGAGAATATTAATATCGCTGAAAATCAAACTTTACAACAACAATAATTAATCATTCCTCGTTCCTTGTCTCTGACAAGGAATGCAAAAAGAGGCTCTGCCTCGTTATAAAATAGAGGTAGAACCTCTAAAATTGCATTCCCAGTCTGGAGACTGCGAACGAGGAACGAGAATAATAAACTAACTACATCAACATCACTAAAATCAATAAATAATATGCTAGAACAAATTAATCATATCGGTTTTGGTCTAATTCTCGCTATCATCATTTATATTATTTTGCGTTTCCTATTTCCCGAAACTCAGAAAAATACATCTATTAATCATCAAAATACAAATGCAACCGAGACAGAACAGAAAATCAGAGATTTAGAGTTACAATGTCAACGACTGCGGGAAGAATTAAAACAACAATCTCAACAATTACAAACAGATTTCCAGAATGAAACTTTTACCCAACTGCAAACTTTACTTACCAACTATCCCACAGTCAAAAAAATGGCTTTAACAAAACCTGACTTACCCGCTAAAAATATTGTTTCTCTATTTACATCTTTAGATAATTTAATGGACAATTGGGGTTATACTGTGATTGGGGAAACTTGGGAACAGGTTAATTATAATCCCCAAATACATCAAGCTGATAGTGATGATATTCAAGAAGGTGATTTAGTTTATATTAGGTTTATTGGTTATCAAGATGGTGACAAAGTTCTCTATCCTGCTAAAGTTAGTCGCACTTTACCAGGAGGTTTTAATAATAATTGAATATATCTCACGCAAAAACGCAATCTCCGTCAGGAGATCCCGAAGGGTAGACGCAAAGAAGATAAAGAGAAGTTAATTATATTGATTTATTATTCTGACTCCTGACTCCTGACTCCTGACTCCTGACTCCTGACTCCTAAATTTATGACTACTATTGCAATTGATTTTGGTACGAGTAATACTGTAATTAGTATTTTAGAAGTTGATACCCAACAACCTAAAAGTTTACGTTTCCCTAATTTATCCCGTGTATTTGTGGGTGTTACTTCTCAAGGTGAAAGATTAGAATATCCGGTTATTCCTAGTTTAATGTTTATTAAATCAGGTCATAATATTATATTAGGTGAAGGTGTGAGAAGTCAACGTTTAGGACTTTCTCAAAATTATCCCCCAGAAAGATTATTTAAAAAGTTTAAACGTGATTTAGCTGGAGATTATCAACCACCACCACGTCAAATTGATGGAATTAGTTATAATTCTGTTGCTGTTTCTGAGTTGTTTATCCAAACTATTTGGCAGGAAATTAAACAGCAGAATATAGAACCTAGTCATTTAGTTTTTACCGTTCCTGTTGGTGCTTTTGAACGTTATTTAGATTGGTTTCGAGAGTTAGGTAATAAATTAAATGTTCCCCAAGTTTCTATTATAGATGAATCTACCGCCGCAGCTTTAGGTTATGCTGTAAAATCTCCCGGTAACTTAATTTTAGTGGTTGATTTTGGTGGTGGAACTCTGGATTTAAGTTTAGTGAGAACTGTTAATAATTCCCATGATAATCATAACTTACGTGCTGAGGTTTTAGCCAAATCAGAAGCTTATGTAGGTGGTGAAGATATTGATGTTTGGATAGTTGATGATTATTTACGTTCTCAAAATCTCACACCTGAACAAGTTGGTAAAATCAGTTATCAAAATCTTTTAGAAATTGCTGAACGTTTAAAAATTCAACTTTCTAAAAATCAAACTGCTTCCGAAAGTTGGTTTGATGATGAATCTTTTATGTCTTATGAGTTAAAAATCACCCGTGAAAAATTAGAAGAAATTTTAGAATATCGGCAATTTTTACAACAGTTACGGGATGCGTTAGATGAAGTTTTAACATTTGCACTCAGAAAAGGTATTGCTAAAAATGATATTGAACAAGTTTTATTAGTGGGAGGAAGTTGTTTAATTCCCGCAGTTCAACAATTAATTATTTCTTATTTTGGTAAAAGTAAGGTAAAATTAAATAAACCCTTTGATGCTGTATGTCATGGTGCGTTAGCAATAACCCAAATTACAGAAATAGATGATTTTTTGCGTCATAGTTATGCGATTCGTTTATGGGATAATTACAGCAAAAGTTATATTTATCATCCTATATTTACCAAAGGTACAAAATATCCTTGTCAAAGTTCCCAATGGTTAACCTTACAAACAGCAAATAATGGACAAACAGAAATTCGTTTAGATATTGGGGAATTAGGTGATATGACACAAACAGAAATAGCTTTTGACGCTTCAGGTAGAATGACTTCTAGCACTCTCCAACATCAAGAAAGTTACCGTTCCTTAGATACCCAACATCAACAGGTATGTGTAGCAAAACTTAACCCTCCAGGGGCAGCAGGATTTGATAGAATATCAGTATTATTTGAAGTTGATTCTCGTCGGATTTTGTTAGCAACTGTTAAGGATTTATTAACAGCAGAGATATTAGTTAATAGAGGTGAAATTTATAAATTGAGGTAAGATAATATCTCTAAGCGCCAGTCAATTGTCCCCAGTCCCTTTTATTCCATCCTTTGCAACTGCGCTACTTTCGGATCAATGATTTTTTGACCTAAACTAGCAAATTTAATCGCTATAGATATCTTATTACCCGTTCCAAAAACATGAGTAATTTCACCAATACCAAAAGTTTTATGTAATACTTTTTCGCCTACTTGCCAATTTTCTGATATGCTTTGATTATTTGTTTTTGCTGATGGTGATTTAGTGAAAGTACGGGTATTTTTCCGTTTGGTGGTTAATAAATCTGGGGGTAGTTCTTCCAAAAATTGCGATCGCAAAGCTGGTTCTCTACTACCATACAACCTTCTTTCTCTGGCATGGGATAAATACAATCTTTCCTTAGCGCGTGTTATCCCCACATAACACAAACGTCTCTCTTCTTCTAAAGATGCGGGATCTTGCAAAGAACGATAACCAGGAAATAAACCCTGTTCTAACCCAACTAAAAATACTACAGGAAATTCTAAACCTTTAGAAGCGTGCAAAGTCATTAAAGAAACTGCTGTTTGTCCTTCTTTTAAATTATCTAAATCAGAACTTAACGCCGCACTTTGTAGAAACGCTTGCAAGGAAATATCATCACCTTTATTATCGTCTTCAAATTGAGTGATAGCGTTAAACAATTCTTTGACGTTACTGATTCTATTATCAGCTTCATCCGTTCCCTGTTCCATCAAATCCCGAATATAGTTAGAATCATCTAAAATTCCTTCTAAAATCTCAGAACCGGGAATTTTTGTAATTTGTTCTTGCCATTTCTGAATTATACTAGCAAAACCATTGACAGACTTGGCTGCACGTCCAGCTAAAGTATTTACTGATGTTTCATCACTTAATATTTCCCATAAAGTTGTACCTAATTGTTGGGAAGCATTCATCAAAGCGTCAATAGTAGCTTTACCAATTCCCCGACGAGGAGTATTAATAACTCTTAATAAACTAACAGTATCCGCTGGATTATTAATTGCTCTTAAATAAGCAACAACATCTTTAATTTCTTTGCGGTCATAAAATTTCATTCCCCCGACAACTGTATAAGGAATTTGATATTTTACTAATAATTCTTCAAAAGGTCGAGATTGGGCGTTAGTGCGATAAAGAATAGCAAAACTACCCCAATTTAATTCCGGGTTTTGATGTTCTAAAGTGCGAATTTGATTAATCACAAAATCTGCTTCTGCTATTTCATCATCTGCTTTATAACAATAAATTGCTTCCCCTGCATCCCGTGTAGCTCTGAGAATTTTATCAATACGTTGGGTGTTATTTTCTATTAGTTCATTAGCAGCTTGGAGGATATTTTCACAAGAGCGATAGTTTTCTTCTAATTTTACCATTGTTCTGGTATCATCATCCTCTAAACCATCACCAAAATCTTGTTGAAATTCAAGTAATATGGTAAAATCAGCCATTCTAAAACTGTAAATAGATTGGTCAGCATCACCCACCACAAACACAGACCGATTTTGCCAATCCCACTCACTCTTTCTGTTTTCACCATTAGTTACTAACAGACGAATCAATTCATATTGAGTGCGGTTGGTGTCTTGATATTCATCTACTAAAATATGACAAAATTTCCGATGCCAATACCCTAAAACTTGTTCATTTTGTTGAAATAATCTCGTGGGGATTAAAATTAAATCATCAAAATCCAAAGCGTTATTTTGTGCTAATCTATCTTGGTAAAGATTATAAACATCAGCAATTACCCGACCCCGATAATTTGGATGTTCCCGTTCAAATTCCTGGGGTGATAAACCTTGGTTTTTTGCATTACTAATGGCGTAACGCACAGATTTAGGATCAAATTTTTTACTATCTAAATTAAGTTCTTTAGTAACAATTTCTTTGATTAAGCTTTGGACATCAGACTCATCAAAAATGGAAAAGTTTTTATTCCAACGTCGTCCTTTTTCATCTTGATATTTTTCGATGTCAAAGCGGAGAATGCGAGAAAAAAGACTATGAAAAGTGCCACACCACATATTTTTGATAGTAGTGCGATAAACTTTAGATATCAATTGAGTTTGTTCATATTCTGGTAATAAATCAAACTTTTGACCATGTTGAGAAATTGCTAATTGTTCAGCAAATAACCTTTGAATCCTATCTTTCATTTCCCGTGCAGCTTTGTTAGTGAAAGTCACCGCTAAAATGTTTTCAGGGTTAACACGGTTTTGCAGAATCAAATTAGCGATACGGTAGGTAAGCGCACGAGTTTTACCAGAACCCGCACCAGCGACAACTAATAACGGTCCGCAATAGTGTTCAACTGCTATGCGTTGACTGGGGTTAAGATGGCTGAGAAAATCAATATTTGTAGTCATAGGTGTGTGAAAGAGCGATGCAGTGATATCTGTAAAATGACATTTATCAATTGTAGCTATTGGTCAGACTACAATATCCTCAGCAACTTGGGTCAAGAAATATCAGATTCCAACAAACTCTTAACTCTTAACTCTTAACTCTTAACTCTTAACTCTTAACTCTATCACCCATCACCCATCACCTGTCACCTGTCACCTTTCACCTGTCACCTGTCACCTGTCACCTGCACCGTCAAAGGTAAATTGACTTTAAAGGTTGAACCAGCACCAAGCTGACTTTTGACAATAATCTCACCCCCCATCATTTGACAAAAATGACGGCTAATAGCCAATCCTAACCCAGTACCGCCATATTTCCTCGTAGTGGAATTATCTCCTTGGGTAAAAGGTTGAAATAGCTGCTGCTGCTGACTAGGGGACATTCCAATTCCTGTATCAGTTACAGTAAAACTAATTACACTCAAGGGCGCGTCTTGACGTAATTTGATTTTTTCATGCTTAACCGTCAAAGTCACTTTGCCGTTAGTGGTAAATTTAGCCGCATTACTGAGTAAGTTTAATAATATTTGTTGCATCCTGGTTTTATCAGTATACATTGTCCCTAGATTATCATCACAGTCCACCTGTAAAGTATTGCCATTTTTTTCCATAGCTGGTTTAACTGTGAGAACAACATTATTAATCAAATTTGTAATATCAAATGTCTCTGGGTAAAGAGTCATTTTCCCAGCTTCGATTTTTGACACATCCAGGATATCGTTAATGAGTTTTAGTAAATGTCTACCGGCAGAATTGATAGTTTCTAAATCAGTGATAAAATCTGGGGATACAGCAAAATCAGCAGCATCATCTTGCAAAAGTTGACTTAAACCAATAACTGCATTTAACGGTGTGCGTAACTCGTGACTGACATTAGCGAGAAATTGACTTTTTGCTGTGCTGGCAGCTTCAGCTAATTCTTTGGCTTGTTCGAGTTGTTTAGTGCGTTCAGATACTCGCTCAATCAAGCGATTGAGAGATTTAGCCAGCAAGCCAATTTCATCATCAGTAGTGATGGGAGCGCGTAAATCGAAATTAGATTTTTTGGCCACTTGTTCAGCTACTTGAGTGACAGTAATTACAGGTTCAGCGATCGCTCGACTGGTACGCCAAGCTACCACAGCTGCAATAGCCACAGATAGCAGCATACTGACTATAAAAATTGTTCTTTCTACAAATCTCGCTTCCTCTACATCGTTTTGCCTATCCTGTTCTTGTTCTTGCGCCGTTCTTAAAATTCTCGTCAACTTATTTGATAAATTATCTAGATCCTCGACAGTGTTACTGTTCATAACTTCCAGTAACTCTTTGCGTACAGTTTCTACTTGTTCAGACTGTAAAGCATTATTATCAAGTTTTTGTAAAATTTTTTCTACTTGCTCAATATAAGCTTTAAAATTACTAGAATAATCTGATAATAAAGTTTGTAAAGTGTTGCTATTGGCAGCTAAAGTCTCGGGCTTACTGCTAATATATGCGCTGATTTTTGTGTCTAATTTTTGAGCTTCAGCAAAAGAAGTCAGTAATTCATCTTTTTTCTGGGTTCGCTTTTGTGTATTTTCTAAAACAGCCACTAAATTCGCGCTATGCAACTGTGCCTCAAATATGGCATTTTTATAATTATTCAGTAGTTGTTCTTGCTGTTTAGCTTGATGGAACTGTCGGACTTCTCTGCCTCGGTAGTAGTTGGCCAGCACTAACCCTGTCAAGGAACCAAAAAAGCCTATTCCAATAGCTACAAAGTAGCCATAGCCGATTTTTTGATGGATACGCCATGAACTAGCTTTAAGTTTCCCACGGGAGGGAAATTCTATTGTTGGAAGTTCATCTATTTTTGGCTCTTGAGTTGACACTTTTTTGCTTTCCCAACTTTTGTCAACAAGGTAAAGCTTTTGATCTGGTATCCCAGCATTTTCTTAACCTTCCTACAAATATCACCAACCAAGTTTAACCTTGATAATGACTTTAAATATGATTAAATTATCATTTATCCTTTTGGATAACAGGATTAAATCATTCTTTTCCAGATAATAGCATGGACTTATAAGAAAATCGAGTGAGCCAAAACCACGCCCGATAAATTATCGTAACTTGGTGGAGATACTTTATCGTATTAGCCAAGTCAATTAGTGATGTTAGTTGGTCGCTGTTTACTCAATGGTTAGAATATTTTGGGAAGATTTACGGGCGTGTGGTTGTACCAGTTACACCACAATATACTTCTCAAAATTGTGCTAATTGTGGAGAAATTGTCAAAAAATCACTGTCAGTTAGAACTCATGTTTGTAACTGTGGGTGTGTTCTTGATCGGGACCACAACGCTGCAATCAATATTTTAGCGAAGGCACTAAAACAGACAGGCTATGATTTAAGTACCGTCGGGCGGACGGAAACTTTTTACACTGAGCGAAGCCGAAGTGTTAACGCTTGTGGAGAGATGACCCTCTACCCAGATTTGGTAACAAGTTTGGGCATGGTTGCTCATTGAAGCAAGAATCCCCGTCCTTTTAAGGTGGGGAGCGTCAATAATGTCTAGTCTATTTGAACAAACCTAAAAATTGTTACATATTAAAATCAAGATGAAAAAGCCAATTGACGAATCTGGCTGAATATAGCTTTAATAGTGAGAAATAGTCCATTGCTTAGTAAACAGTCTTGTGGTCAGAATAGTGAGGATTAAGAAAACTCCACTGTCAAAATTATGGAAGTGAAAATGCAAGAACCAGAATATACAGAAACCAAGTCAAAAGAAACAACAATCCCAGATATCAACACCCAAGCAGGAAGCATCACCAAACTACAGCCTCCTGTACAGTCTCAAGAGCAATGGCTCAAATATGGGCAGCAAGTTTCTGGCTTTTTAGGCACATTACCTGACTATGTGGGTAACTTCTTTAATCAATACAAGCAGCCTATAATTAGCATTGGTTTAGTGATTACAGCAATTGTCACTGTTAAGGTTTTACTGGCTGTACTAGATTCTCTCAATGGTATTCCCTTGGTAGCACCTACCTTTGAATTGATTGGTATTGGTTATTCTGCCTGGTTTGTGTATCGCTATTTACTCAAAGCTTCAACTCGGCAAGAGTTAACCAGTGAAATTACAACCCTCAAATCACAAGTTGTAGGTAAAGACTCTTCGGAATCTTAATTTTTAAGCAGTCAGGAGGCAGGAGGCAAAAGGCAGGAGGCAGGAGGCAGGAGGCAGGAGGCAGGAGGCAGGAGGCAGGAGGCAGGAGCAAAATAAATATTTCTTGCTCCCTGTTCCCTGTTCCCTGTTCGCTGCTCCCTGTTCCCTATTTTTTGACTTTTGACTTTTAATTTTCTTCCCCAGTCACCAGTCACCAGTCACCAGTCACCAGTCACCAGTCACCAGTCCCCAGTCCCCAGTCACCAGTCACCAGTCACCAGTCCCCCGTTCCCAACCAACAACTACAAATCCCCAGTGACTCAC
>NZ_BJCE01000038.1:0-32292 GCF_005402885.1 Sphaerospermopsis reniformis | reverse complement strand
ATCTCTTGAAATCCCAAAAAATGCACACTTTTTCCGGTATACCCTTCAAAACCCTTGCACTTTTTTTCTGTTTATCAGCCTCTAACCTTTGATATATCAAGGTTTTAGGTTTATTCAGCAAACCCTAATTAATTTCCCCCAGTCCCCAGTCCCCAGTCCCCAGTCCCCTCCTTTTAAAATCCAGCTATAGGATCAGGTTGAGCTTTGAGGTAGTTGAGAAAATCGAGTAACTCTTCCTCACTCAGTAAAGAACGCCCCAGTTTACCGTAGGTTTTCTTGAGATGTTCTCTTCCCTGTTCTTTAGTCCAGCCCAAGCGTTCTATTTGGACATCGGTTTGGGCAATGACATCAGATAAATTAACTGGTTCGCTTTTTCTCTTGGTTTTGCCTATCCCTAAGCGCAAACCAGTATCTTCAACAGAAGAATAACTACGTGGAGTAAATGGGGTGACATTACTAGGAGGAATTTCTGGTAAAGGTTGAAGTTCAGGTTCGGGATTAGATACTAGATTCAGGTTAGGCGCTGAGGTATGAACTTTTTCTTCTGTGGGAGTAGTTTCAGAAAAACTTTGATCTAAAGTTTGATCTAAAGTTTGATCTAAAGTTTGATCTAAAGTTTGATCTAAAGTTTGGTTGTAGGTATCGTTTTTAGTGTTGTTAGCCAGTGACCATTGACCCCTGGCAACATCACCAGTGCTAGGGACAGATTCATTGAAAACTGTGGTAGTTTTTGGGGAAGGATTCACGGTTACAGGGGAAACAGGTTCTGGGGAAACAGAAACAGCAGCATTTTCCCTGGTTGTATTTGTGATTCCCAAAACCATCAGCGCCCGATTTCTAGCTTGGTCTTCAGCAGCTTCCACAGTGTCTGATCCCGCCATAGCAGTGGCACGGGTGACACCTTCAATTTGTAGACTGACTCGGACGATATATTTACCTTGAAAAATCTCTACTAATTCAGAAATAATACTTCCGTTAGGATACAATCTCTGGAACTGAGCCAACATCATATTTCCACCCATCTCAATCTGTTTTACTTTATTTGTACTTTGTAGATTTGTTTGATTTTATATAGATATTTAACTACTTGGTAATACGTCCTGATAGCGAAGCGTGGCGAAGCCATACGCCTGACTCCTTGAACTTCTGCCTCCTGCCTCCTGTACGGGCGAAGGATTCGGGCGAACAATTATTAATTTTTATCACAGGTTATTTTCCGAATGCTTCGCCCCTACTTCGCCCCTACGACTTTTTGCGCTATGATCATCAGTCAAGATTGTAGCAGCAACTAATTTGTGCATAATTCGCAGAAAATTTTAGTTACTGCTGACTGAATCAGGTGTCTTCCTTTCAATGCTATACTAATCACCCAACTAGATATCTAGAAGTATTTTCTGGAAGTGCGCTCTAAATCTACAATAATAAAGATAAGGTTCGCCCTCATTGCTTGTTCAGCTGCTTACCTGATTGTTACCGATTCTACAGAGGGGAAAATTAGGTTAATCGGCTGTGTCTCCTAGTTAAAACTCAGATTCTCATGGTAGTACCTGTTGAAATCTAGACAATCAAACATCTGTTACTTGCCTTTTGTATCAGCTAGTGGAAATTGAAGAGTTCTCTAAACCAAATCTCTCAAAATTCCATTGCGTAATTATCAGGTGGAAATCGAGTATCAGGAGTGCTGTGTAAGATTGGTTAGGTGAAGAAGGTTGAACCCAAGTGAATTCTGGTCGTGCAGTGAGAATTCCGAGCAGAGCCTCGCTCTGAAAGGAACTTGTGCTGCCTTGTCTTATCTACGAGAGACCACTCTAGGGTAATTCGTTGGCAACGAGTGTCTGTTGGCTGTGAGGAGATACAGAGCTAACAACTGAACTCAAAATTTTACCTAAATATACTTAAATTTGCTCAAATTTAAGTAAACAAGGTTTTGAAAAAGGTAAATTAGTTCATCTAAAATACCTTTTAGGCGATAACCAAGCCGGAAAATCCTAAAATTCTAAGGTAGGGCAAGCTTTGTCCAAACCAAAAGCCTGTGGATTAAGTAAGTGCCGTCACTCTTAAGTAAAGCAGGAAGCTAACTGCAAGTCTTTAAGTAGATTTGAGTAAGTTTAGTAAAGCGGAAGAACCAGATTACACGAAAAATGATGTTTTGACCAAAGGTCGGTTCACTGCATGGAATTTTCAATCGCTACACTTCTTGCCAATTTTACTGATGATAAATTGGTAGCTCGGAAGGTTTTGGAAAAAAAACTGGGTTGTGAAGATGAAGATAGTTTGGAAAAACTTCACATTGCTTTGGAGGTGCTGGAAAAAATTGGACTGTTAGTCAAAGATCGGGGTAAGTATCGTCGTGTATCAGAAGAGGGGCTGATTGAAGCGAAACTCCGCTGTTCTAGTAAGGGGTTTTGTTTTGCAATTCAGGATGTGGAAGGCTCGGAGGATATTTATATCCGGGAAAGCCATCTCAGTAATGCCTGGAATGGCGATCGCGTTTTGGTGAGAGTTCTAAAAGAAGGTAGTCGTCGCCGTTCTCCTGAAGGTGAGGTAAAGTTGATTCTGGAGCGTTCTAATCACACTTTACTAGCACGGATTAAGCAAGTAGAAGGGGGTTTCCGTGCTGTACCTTTGGATGATCGTTTGCTGTTTGAATTGAAACTGCTCACCAATGGCATTAACTTAGACGCAGCTATCGACCACTTAGCTCATGTGGAAGTCTTGCGTTATCCCTTAGCTCAATATCCACCCCTGGGGCGGGTGGTACAAATTCTGGGTAGCGATGCTGAAGCCGCTGCTGATATAGACTTGGTAACGTGCAAACACGATTTATCTCGGACTTTTACAGAAAATGTCTTGGATGCAGCCGCGAAATTACCTAAAAAGCTGCTGAAAGCAGATTTAAAAGATCGCGTAGATTTACGGGATTTGTTTACTCTGACGATAGAAGGGGTAAACGGTGACGATAGAGTAGTAGAAAATGCTTTTAGCTTAGAGAAAAACCCCAGTCAACCCTGGCGGTTAATTGTTCATATTACTGATTTATCTCACTTTATTCAGGCTGACGAGATATTAGATAGAGAAGCACTCAAGCGGGGCAGGTCAGTGTATCTCGGAGATTTAATTTTGCCGATGTTACCTGATGCGGTAGGGGAACGTTGTTCATTGATACCGGACAGCGATCGCCTCGCACTCTCCTTTGTCATCACCATTGATCCCCAACTGGGAGAAGTGATTGAGTGGGAAATTCAACCGAGTGTGATTAATGTTGATACGGCTGTAAGCAAAGAGCAAGGGGAAGCAATACTCAATGGTGAATCAACAAAAGCATCTGTTGAAAGTACAGAGATATTACGTGATTTGGCAACTTTGGCGACAACAGTCAAACAAGCTCGCTTATCTCGCGGTAGCTTGCAGTTGAATCTACCACCTAGCCAAAATCCTTATCATGATGAAGGTAATATGGGGGCGGTAGTACCTCATGACTCATCAGTGCGATCGCTCATCACAGAGTTTGTACTGATGGTAAATGAACTAATGGCAGATCAACTCAGCGCCTTGGGAGTTCCTGCTATTTGGCGAGTTCAAGGTACACCTGATCCTGAAGATGTCCAGGAAATGCTGAAACTGGCAATTAATTTAGGTGTGGAATTAACACTTGATCCAGAATTGGAAATTCAACCCCTAGATTATCAGCAATTAACCGGTATTTTCGCTGAATCACCATCTGAGCAAGTTCTTACCTACCTGCTGCAAGATACTCTCAAACCTGCTATGTACAGCACCACCAAAGGATCTCACTTTGGTTTAGCACTGCCACAGTATCTTCACATAAGCTCACCCTTGCGGCGTTACCCAGATTTACTCATGCAAAGGGTATATCATGCCTTATTGGAATATGGGCGCGATCGCCGCAACACCCGTGTTAAAGAGCGTGTTAACCTGCGTCACTCTTCTTCTCATTTGGAAATTAACTGGAACGTTCTCCCACCAGAACTACAACAAGAACTACAAAGCGATTTAAATAGAGTCCTTGTCCAGATTAATGACCGAGAAAAAGAAGTTCAAGAAGCTGAAGCCGATTTAGCTGGACTACAAAAGGCCCAACTGATGAAACAGCGCATCGGTCAAGTTTTTCCCGGTGTAATTACAGGCGTTCAATCCTACGGTTTCTTTGTAGAAATCGAAGTCCCAGCTACAGAGTCAGAAATCGGCTCTCAACTAAGTACACCTTTGCGGGTAGAAGGATTAGTACACGTCAGTTCACTAAAAGATGATTGGTATGAATATCGGGCTAGACAACAAGCACTATTTGGGCGGAAAAATCGCGCTTCCTATAGATTAGGCGATCGCGTCTCCGTACAAGTCAAAAGTGTAGACTACTACCGTCAACAAATTGATTTAGTCACAGTTGGCGCTGATGGTATGGTCAAAGGTTCAGGAGTAAGTGTTGCTAATGAAGATGGCACAGATATTTACTTACCAAATCACATCAAATCTTTTGATTTAGATCCCTATAGTGAAGATGAATGAAGAGAAGTCAGAATTCAGCGGTCAGAATACCCCATGCCTGTTCGTCGTAGACGTGCCCTAGGCATAGTCAGGGGTAACACCTCGCGAAAATTTTTTCTTTTCTTCACGGATAAATCTGGGGGCTTTAAACCCCGATTCATCCACCAGTTGCACAGAATTCATTCTGACTCCTGACTCCTGACTCCTGACTTCTAAATTCTTCTTAGGTAAATTTTCTGGGTATTTTCGTGTCCAATAACAGTAAACCACTTATTTTAGGCGTATCAGGTGCATCCGGACTGATTTACGCCATTCGCGCTCTTAAATTTCTTTTAGAAGCTGAGTATAAAATTGAACTGGTTGCATCTAAATCAACTTACATGGTTTGGCAAGCAGAGCAAAATATCCGAATGCCAGCAGATCCCCAAGCACAAGAGCAATTTTGGCGAACTCAAGCCGGAGTAACCCTATCTGGTCAACTACGCTGTCATCCTTGGAGTGATGTTGGTGCTGGTATTGCTAGTGGTTCGTTCAAAACTTTGGGGATGATCATTATCCCCTGTAGCATGAGTACAGTAGCTAAACTAGCAGTGGGTTTAAGTTCAGACTTACTAGAACGGGCAGCAGATGTACAGATCAAAGAAGGGCGTAAACTGGTGATTGTTCCCAGAGAAACGCCTTTTAGCCTGATTCACCTGCGGAACTTAACCACCTTAGCAGAAACAGGAGTGAGAGTTGTTCCCGCCATTCCCGCCTGGTATCACAACCCCCAAACAGTTGAAGATTTAGTTGATTTTGTCGTAGCCCGTGCTTTAGATCAACTAGATATTGATTGTATTCCCATTCAACGCTGGGAAGGTCATATTTAAGGGGACTGGGGACTGGGGACTGGTGATTGGATAAAAATGACTAATGACTAATGACTAATGACTAATGACTAATAACTAATAACAAAAATGGCTGGAATTCGTGTAATTTTGTTGGTAGTGGTGCTGGGGGGACTAACACTATTGTTAGTTCAAAATTTTTCTCCTGCCCTCCCCTTAGTATTTTTGGGGATGCGAACTCAACCATTACCACTGGCTTTATGGATTTTATTTAGCATTGCTGCTGGTGGTGTAACATCTTTTTTAATTACCACCTTGTTTAAATTTACTACTTATTTTACTGAAAAAGCATCTTCATCTAGGTCAACGAGAACAGCACCGCGTGTTAAGACAAATCCCAGGGAAGAAACTATACCACCTCCCAGTAGCCCACGCAGGCCAGTTACAGAAACCGATTACACTACCAGTAATGAATTTGATGATTGGGAAACAGATCCTAATCAAGCTGATGATTGGGATTTTGCAGAACCAGCCGAGACACCAAGCCCGAAACCCTACCCAAATCAGCAAGCTCGGAAAAATGTATCTCAGTCTGATTCTGTTTACTCCTACAGTTCTCAATCACCGAAAAATACTGGTGTAGGAAAAACCGAATCAATTTATGATGCTGATTACCGAGTAATTATCCCTCCTTATCAACCCCCAACTACTGATCAAAGTGATGATGATTGGGGTTTTTTTGAAGATGAAGAGGAAGATTTTGATGATAATAATGAACGTCC
The DNA here is from genome assembly GCF_005402885.1 of Sphaerospermopsis reniformis. Taxonomy (NCBI): domain Bacteria; kingdom Bacillati; phylum Cyanobacteriota; class Cyanophyceae; order Nostocales; family Aphanizomenonaceae; genus Sphaerospermopsis; species Sphaerospermopsis reniformis. The sequence goes on along the minus strand of NZ_BJCE01000038.1, from coordinate 26,177 downwards.
TCGCTAGTAAGTTTATGACACAGAAATTTGTGATTCGGTCTGCTTTAAGCTAAACTGCTTTCTTGATTCTCTTGACTCCTGTTTTATTTGACCCATCATTGCTGCTTCTTGCAAAGCCATAAAGGCATTAAAATCCTCACTGTCATATCGGGTAGTTAAAAGTTCCCTAAGTTGATTTTCTGCTGCCAAAGTTAAATAGCCAGTAGTTAAAGCTGTGTGTACAATGTCTCGAATTCGAGTCATAGTTTGCATATTAGGCATATTTATTACATTTGCTGATTGATGAAAGCTAACTCAGTTGAGAAAAGCTGGTTTATAAAAGACGAACATTTGGGAATTGTTGACAATGATTTTATTATAACTAATGGAAATGTTGAAAAAGACGATTTAATTATAGTTAGTTTTGACGAAAATTTATATCTGACAACTTATGAATATAAATTTTATTGCCAACTTGGCGGCGATAATATTGAAAATTTGAAACAATTTGATAGACAAGTATATGATTTTATTATTGATGATATTGATCAACAAAGGGAGACAGTATCAATTTTAGTTTGTTAAAAATGACATCTTATATGCGTTTGAACAGTTTTACTTTCTTCAAGTTTGGGAATAATGGTTCATTTTAACTAAAATCCTGAAAATCATTACCAATAAAGGCTTTTGGGGATAATTATTTTTTAACTCTACGCTTCTGCGGAATGTAGGATGAAATAAAAATTTAGAAATAATTGTATTTTACTATAGGAATAATATTTGATTTTTGAAAAAAACTCCGTACACCTAAATTCTCTAAAATCCTTTTGCCTCTTGCCTGCTTACATAGATAATTTCAGATATCAAATCAGATTCCTATATGTACATAGTATGGTTAATCAACTTTGCGGAAGTTTATTTACAAAAGATAATTTACAAAAATTAAAAAAAATTAACATGAAAAATTGGATTCTTGTTAGATAATGACGGCTATTGAAATTATCTATGATTCAACCAGGATAACAACAATGGATGAAGAACAACGCCGTGCTTATTGGCGTGCTAACACTGATTTAATCAGAAATCTGTTAATTATTTGGGCTTTAGCTTCCATAGTTTTCAGCATTTTATTAGTTCAACCATTAAACACAATCAAGTTTTTTGGTGTTCCTTTTGGTTTTTGGATGGCACAACAAGGATCAATTTTGATTTTTGTAGTTTTGATTTTTACCTACGCTTTCCAAATGGATAAATTAGACCGAAAATATAATATCAAAAAATAAAACAAAGCGAGGATAAACGGTGTCAGTTGAACTTTGGACGATTATTTTAGTAGGACTTTCTTTTGTTCTTTACATTTACATTGGTTGGCAGTCAAGAGTAGAAAATACCAAGGATTTTTTTGTAGCTGGACAGGGTATTCCTTCTATTGCTAATGGTGCAGCAACCGCAGCAGATTGGATGTCTGCGGCTTCGTTTATTTCGATGGCTGGATTAATTTCTTCCCTGGGTTATGATGGTTCAATTTATTTGATGGGTTGGACTGGTGGCTATGTTTTATTAGCTTTATTATTAGCCCCATATTTGCGGAAGTTTGGTAAATATACAGTACCAGATTTTGTAGGCGATCGCTATAAATCAAATCTCGCTCGTTTAGTTGCAGTTGTGGCGGCAATTTTCGTTTCTTTAACCTATGTTGCCGGACAAATGCGCGGGGTAGGAATTGTATTTAGTCGCTTTTTGCAAGTTGATATCAATACTGGTGTCATGATCGGTATTGTGATCGTTGGTTTTTTTGCAGTTTTGGGAGGAATGAAAGGTATTACTTGGACACAAGTTGCCCAATATTGCATTTTGATTTTAGCTTATTTAATTCCTGCCATTGCTATTGCAAATAAACTTACAGGAAATCCTTTTCCCCAATTAGCATTTACTTTTAGTGATGTTGCTAATAATTTAAATCAACTTCAGGTGGATTTAGGGTTTAAGGAATATACCCAACCTTTTGCTAATAAAACCATGTTAGATGTCCTATTCATCGCCATTGCTTTGATGGTAGGAACTGCTGGGTTGCCTCATATTATTGTCCGTTTTTACACTGTTCCTAATGTGCGGGCGGCGAGATTTTCCGCAGGTTGGGCTTTATTATTTATTGCGATTCTATACACCACTGCCCCCGCTTTATCCATGTTTGCCAGGTACAATTTGATCCAGACTTTTAATGATCAAAAAATTGAGGAAGTGAGAAAATTAGACTGGGTAAATAAGTGGGAAAAAACTAAACTGTTGACGTTTGAAGATAAAAACCAAGATGGAAAATTGCAGTTAACACCGAATAAACAAACTAACGAAATTACCATTGACAATGATATTATTGTTCTCTCAACTCCTGAAGTTGCTAACTTACCAGCTTGGGTGATAGCTTTAGTTGCTGCCGGTGGTTTAGCAGCTGCATTATCCACAGCTTCCGGTTTATTATTGGTAATTTCCAGTTCTGTCGCCCATGATCTTTATTATCGTATTTTTGATGAAACAGCATCGGAAGAAAAACGGGTATTTGTAGGGCGGGTTGTTGTTGGTTTGTCCTTAGTTTTGGCGGGTTATTTTGGTGTTAACCCTCCTGGTTTTGTGTCTCAGGTGGTAGCTTTTGCTTTTGGTTTAGCTGCTGCTAGTTTCTTTCCGGTAATAGTGTTAGGAATTTTTGATAAGCGGACAAATTCTCAAGGTGCTATTGCGGGAATGTTGAGTGGTTTAATTTTCACAATCATCTATATTATTGGTGTGAAGTTTGCCGGAATGACACCTTGGTTTTTTGGCGTTTCTGCTGAAGGGATCGGCACTTTAGGAATGGTCATTAATTTTATTGTCACCTTGATAGTTTCCCGTTTTACTCCTCCACCTCCTGAAGATATTCAAGCTTTAGTGGAAGATTTACGCACTCCTAGTTTTGAAGAATAGTAATTGGGGACTGGGAATATTTATCTTTCTTCTAACTCCTGACTCCTTGATCTCCTGACTCCTATTCTTTTTACCTTCCCAAATCTTCAATATTTTTCATTACTTGTTGATACAATTCTTTGTTACCTTCTCGATCAAAAATAGCTGCTGCCCGTTGTAAATCTTGTAATGCACTGCGTTTATCTCCAGCAGCAGCAAAAGCATTTCCTCGGTTATTAAACCCAGGTCCAAAATTAGGATTTAAACGAATGGCTTGATTGTAATCTGCGATCGCTTTTTGTGGATCTCCCAGGGCAGCGTAAGCATTTCCGCGGTTATTATAGGCAACAGAATAATTTTCATCTATTCTAATTGCTTCAGTATAATCTTCTATCGCCCCATTTCTATCACCTATGGCTGCACGGGCATTACCGCGATTATTGAAAGCTTCGGCATAATTTGGAGCTAAACGAATCGCTTCATTATAATCAGAAATAGCTGCTTGCTGATCTCCCAAAGATGCAAAAGCATTACCACGATTATTATAGGTTTCTGCATCATTAGGATTAAGACGTAATGCTTGATTATAATCAGAGATCGCACCTTCTTTATTACCAATATCAAAATATGCTAAACCCCGACTTTTAAACGCAGGTGCATATTGAGAATTAAGACTAATTGAACGACTATAAGCAGCAATAGCCGCTTCAGAATTACCTTTAGCGTGCTGATTTTGTCCCTGAATATAAAACTCTCCTGCTTTGGATGTTCTAGGTGTCAGTCGGTTCGGAGGACTAACCCCTATTTCTGTTACTAAAACATCCTGATTTTGATTGCAAGAAACGCATAAAATTCCACTGAAAACAGTAATCACTGTTATTTTTAATATTCTACCTAGCACTTGTCTATTATATGTCAATAACTGCCATTTCATAAGTTCTTATCAATCACTTGCATACCCGGAAAAAATTGTTACCAAAATCTAATAGAAACTAAAAGAAACTAATAGATTCCATGAATTACTTTTTCAAAATTTAACCAGTAATTGGAAAATTTAATGTATAAATAATTCTATTTCAGCTTTTATAAAATGTTGATTAAGATACATTTACGTAAATATAAATAATTAAAACCCCGACTTATTAAATAAGTCAGGGTTCTGTGAGTTCAAAATATAATAAATTCTGGCTTTTGCATTCCATTAATCATTTTTAACATCTTCTTCCTGAGATTTAGTAATTAACCGCCAAACAGAAGTTTTTTCAATATCTACATCTAATTGTTCTAAATTTCTGCCTAATTCTTTTTGTAATTTCTCAGTTAAAGTAATGGTAAAATCCAAATCAATATTTTCATTTTCTACTAATCTCACCAACTCCGTAAATTTCACCTTAACAGATTTCCGTTCATAACCACTGAGTTGATAATATTCAGTTTCGGATACATTTTGAATTTGCATCGCTTTTTTTAATCTTTCTTGTAAATAATCAAATTCAGAATTAATCAGTTTTTTTTGCTGTTCCACTTCTGTATATTTTTGGGAAAGTACAGATAAATCTTCCGTTTCTGGTTTTGTAATAACTTGAGACTGTAAAGCTAATAATTTTGAATGTACTTGAGCCAGATAAATACAATCAAAATAAGCATATTCTAATTGCTCATCGCTTAAAGGTCTTATACCCCAATCGCTACCTTGTTCCTGTTTATCAATACCATAAAAATTACACAACACATTACCTAAAGTTTTCAGTTGATAATTAGGCAATGGTAGAATATGATATGGTATGGACTTAGCCATTTCTAAAGTACAAGTGATATTTTTGGCTTTTTTATTGCCTAAAAGTTTCAAGTCATAACTTGCATTGTGAAAAACCTTTTCAATAGATTCATTCATCATGATTTGCTCAATAAAAGCAGCAATCACATCAGACTTATTTAAAACATCCAAAATATAAACACTGTCACCAGTCATATCTTGAGGATGATCCAATATTTGAATCAGGGATAATCGAGGATTACGACTTTTATAATCAGCCACTTCTGTATCTATCCAAAGAGTTTTAGATTTGGTGTATTTAGCAATTTGAGAACGGATTTCCGCAGCAGTAGTAAGATAAGGCATTGGTAGATGTAGAGCAGTTTAACTTAGTTATAATTAGTTATAATTTTATAAATTAACATTTTGTGACTAATTTTGCCGTAAGTATTCAGCTATCAGTAATCAGTAAATGACTACGCCACGCTACGCTAACAGCTTTTGTCTTGAGTAAGACTGAGTTAGTAAAAAGATGCATAGTTTTGTTAACTTACATCAGTGTTCATGAGAGTAGATTATAGCCTATTACTGATACTTTTCAGTTTCTGGCTGACGGCTGAATGCTGACATTTTGCCCTTACTTACTGCCCGATAATTATGCTAAGTTTTAATAAAAATTCTTGCTAATCTGCAAAAATCCTGACAAACAAACTCAAATTTATGAAATCATCTATTAATCGTCAATGGCGTTTAGCATCTCGTCCTGTGGGTGACATCAAAGTAAGTGACTTTGAGTATCGTCAAGAACCCATTCCCACACCAAAAGCAGGCGAAATACTGATCCGCAATATCTATCTTTCCTTAGATCCTACCCATCGCATTTGGATGAGCGATCGCCCCCAGTATATGCCACCTGTGGAAATTGGGGAAGTCATGCGTGGTTTAGTTCTGGGTATAGTGGAAGAATCTAAAAATCCCAACTTTCAACGGGGGGATCTCGTTTCTGGACTGTTAGGATGGCAAGATTACGCTTTAATTACTACTGGAAATCTTCCTTACATCACCAAAATTCCCCAACCCTTAACAGTTCCCCTCACTGCTTTTATGGCAGTTCTTAGCTTTATTGGTTGCACCGCTTATTTTGGACTTTTAGATATAGGAAAACCTCAAGCAGGAGAAACTTTGGTAGTCTCAGCGGCCTCTGGTGCTGTAGGTTCATTAGTCGGACAAATAGGGAAAATTAAAGGTTGTCATGTAGTGGGGATCACCAGTTCCGATGAAAAATGTCGCTATTTATTAGAAGAACTGGGTTTTGATGCTGCAATAAATTATAAAACCGCAGATTTAAGTCCCGCTTTAGCTGCATCTTGTCCCAATGGAATTGATATATATTTTGAAAACGTTGGTGGGGAAATTCTCGACGCTGTTTTAACACAAGTGAATTTAAATGCCCGCATTCCTCTTTGTGGTTTGATTTCTACTTATAATACTGAAGAACCTTTACCTGGACCTTATAATTTCAGTCAGATTTTAATGAAGCGGGTGTTAATAAAAGGTTTCATTGTCACTGATTATGTGAGTCAATGGGATCTTGCTTTTAGGGAGATGGGACAATGGATACAACAGGGAAAACTTAAATATCAGCAAGAAATTGTCCAGGGTTTGGAAAATGCACCTACAGCTATTCTCAAACTTTTTAATAGTGAAAAAATGGGTAAATTAATTGTGCAGATTTCTGAACAGCCCTAATCTGAGATTATTCATTAAAAAGGCTCAAGTATTACTATTTTGTCATACCTGAGCCTTTAATTAATTCAATTAATTTGCTAAAACTATTGCATTAGCAAAAATGCTTGATTTTATAACTTAGTAGCGATTGCGATTATAACCACCACCACCACTGCGATTACCACCACCTCTATCTTCCTTGGGTTTAGCTTTGTTAACTTTTAAATCTCTTCCCATCCACTCAGCACCATCAAGGGCATCAATAGCAGATGTTTCTTCTTCATCTGTACTCATTTCCACAAACCCAAAACCGCGCAGTCTTCCTGTTTCACGATCTGTAGGTAGTTGAACGCGCTTTACAGAACCGTATTCTGCAAAAACCGCAGTTAGAGTATCTTGGGTAACTTCATAAGAGAGGTTGCCTACATAAATTGACATAGATTTTCTCCAAAATCATAAAAGTGTAGAGATTTAGATTTCGGAGAAAAGTCTGTAAGTACCAAAAGGAAAAAACCTATTAATATTAAAAACAAACGCCGTCGCCGAATTACTTCTCACCTCCCATCATGGCACGGAAATTAACTTTCGGAGAGGAAGTAACCAAAACTGTTATATATCGTTACGTGAACAATTAAAATCTAAGTAACTTTATCGGTTCAAGCTGATTACATTAACGCCTAATCCGGTAACGCTTATATAAAATTCTTTATTTTTATTGGTTATTGTGTCCTTTGTTGATTGCGTTATTTATTTTTTGTTGAAGAGAAGCGATAATTTCATTACTTAATTCTTCTTCTGGTTCTACAACTTCACGTTCAGCTAAAACTGATTGAATTTGACCTTCAGAAGCTTTTCCTAGTCTTTGTAGTAGTGTTTGAAAACTTTGTTCCTGTTCATTTATTTCCTTTTCTGGTGTTGCTTGAATAAAATCAATTGGATTCATAATCAAAATATATCTGTAAAATTTACTGAAATATATAGAAAATTAACAGAGGAAACGCACTTGTACTGCACGTTTTTTGGTTTGATTACTTTCATCAAGATGAAAAGTCACTAAGTCATTACGAGATGGCGTGTAATACCTGTCTATTAAATTACTCAAATTAACAAAAATAGTTTGTTTTTTATTATTTTTTGTATCAATTTTAATAATAAATCCGAAACCTCGTTCTATGTTCCAATCTTTTATTTGTCCAATATATTCCGAAGCATCACGAAACATAGCTTCTAAAATTCTATATCCTTTTTGGCGAATGTCATAGTTATTATCATGGACGAAATTACATACTGTTTGCAAATTCCAGATAAATTTACGTAAACAAAGTTCTTCTATTGCTCTTGCTCTTAAATAAGTAGAATAATTATTATTTGTCCATTCAAGAAGTTGACTATTTGCAAAAATTGATTTTTTATTTATGATGTGCCAAATCTGTTTTTGAACATTTTTCTTTGGATGAAATAGAAATTTTTCAACAATTTCTTCAGAGCAAAATTTGGGGACAGACAGCAGAACTTTTGCAGCCCTTAATGTGACTTGTTCTGCCGGATCTACAAGAGATTGTTGCAAAATCATATTACCAATATCAGCTGGTAAATCTTCTAACATTTCTACCACAGCTACTCTAACTCCTGGAGATAAGAGTGGTGACATTGCTTTCTCAAGTATATAAGTATTTACGTTACCAGTAGTAATAACTGCTTTAATAATAGCCGCTTTTGCTCCAGAAGATATTTCTGGATCTTCAAAATTAACTAAATCAAAAAGATTTATGGCTAAGTCTGGATTTCTACTTAAAATTTTACTAACGGCAATAGACTGTAGACTAGGATTGCGTGTACATAAAACCTGTAATGCCATTTCTTCTAATTCATCTTGATGAAGTAATGAGACTACACGCATAATTCTGGGGTATGGTAGCGATTCTTCTGGAGAAGGTACTACAGCAAATAAGCCTTTAATTATTTCTTTGTGACGAGATTTATCTGTCCTGCTTAGTAGCATGGGTGTTAGAATTAACCTTGTTAAAAAATCTAAGTCAGTGACAAAAATATCAAATATTTCTGTATCAATATCACAAATATTTATGGTTTCGATTTTACTTATAGCTGCCCTACGCACTTCAACATCTAAATCTCTTAGTCCTAACTTTATTACATTCTCTGCTAGTTCAGAACTTAGATAATTAATGGCTAAAGCTAACGGAATAGACCTAGAATCTATAGGTGTATTGCATTGCTGTTCTAAATAATTTAATGCCTCTGGTGACTCTAATGAACCTAAAGCTTTAGCAATTTCTTCAACAAGATTCGATTGGTTTAATTCTGCCAGAGCAATTATGTCTGAACTAAACTCTACAAGTTGATGTGCATTAATAAATTGGATAGCTACTAATTTTTGTTCAAAGCCACCTGATAATAAAGCTTTATTAACTTCTTGTTTAATTCCATTAGGAGCGTACTTTATGATAATTTTACTTATAGATAAAAGTTTTTTGTGTGGTAGTTTTGAAAGAGCCTGAAAAATAGTCTGTGTTGCTTCGATTTCATCAAGTGCTGCTAACGAATCTAAAGCTAAAATAGGGTCTGTGAATAACCTATTCTTTGCTTCATTTGACAATTCTTGAAACAATTTTGCAGAACGCTGAGAACGAGCCGAGTAACATCTAGCTGCCAATTTCAGATCATGCTGTGCAATCAGTTGAGTAAGTGTGTCCGCATTACTAAGTAAACCTGATAATATTTCAATACTGATTGGAGTAGCATCCATTATATTAGCTTGTATCTCTACATCAGTATTTTTTTCCCAAGCATCTTTCAATCCTATCGCTGTAAAATAATCAAGTGCTGTTTCATGAAAAAAACCTATCAGGCTATCACCACTTTTTTGTAAGATACTGCTGTCAATTAGCTTTGTAAGCAAAGAATCAGGTGACACCTCTTGTCGCGCAAAACGTTGTGTTACATTCTCAAATAGATACAATATCTGATTTTCAGAAATAGCTGTCCCAGACTCTTTACGAATTGTTTGAGCTAGTTCAACTAATACCATGATTTTTATGCGTTGAGATATTTGATCTCCTTTAATTTTTTCACGTTCAAAGATTTGATTAAAAAGTACCTGCATCATTTCCCCAATGTTTCGAGGAATATGTATTTGTGTAGGAAGCTCACAGAGAAGTCGGCTCATTAAAGGAGTTTTAAAAAGAGCCAACAGTTTATTATCATTTTTAAGAGCAGAAAATAACTTATTTCCTTCATCTTCTGTTCTCGCGTTTAAACGTAAAATTTGTCCAACAGTATAAGGATTTAACGGTTCTAGCTCGTATACAGGTAATTGTAGCTCATTATGATAAGTTTCTTGACGTGTCGAAATGACTAATTTACACTTAGGGTAGCTAATTAAAAAAGACTTTATATCTTGAATGACTTCACTATAATAGCGAAAAGGAACTTCATTTAATCCGTCTATAAATAGCCAGTATTTACCATCAGACAAACTAGACTTAATATCAACGGAATCAATGTCTTTTAGATAAATTGACAAATAAGTTGATATTTTATTTCCATTGCCAAGAACATCAGCACGTAAATAAATAGGTATTTTTTGCACTTCCGATTCTAAAGATATAATTTCTTTAGCTAATAGTGCTGTGATGTGTTTTAAAGTTCGTGATTTTCCAGAACCACCTCCACCTATCAAGATTATTTTTTTAACCTGTTTTACAAGGATAGAAATTTCTTCTTCTATAGGTAATTCTTGAATAAAAAAAGATTCTGTTTCTTCTAGAGAGAAAGGTAAATCTTCTCTAGAATTAGGTTTCCATTTTAAAGAAGCTTGCAGATTTACATATCGTTCATATTCTGTATCTATTTGCGATACTTTTTTTAAGTATGTTCGGTAAGGAGATGTAGCAAGTTCAAGTACAGAATGATTGGCTGGATAACGTATGATTAAAATAAAAAGACCAAGGACTGTATTAAAAAGTTTTGATATTTCGTCTACAGTATAATCAGGTGCTTCATGGGAAAATTCATTTCGCAGTAGATATACTCGATATGAGACTGCTGCGAGGCAGTTTTGTTGTGTCCAATAAATTGGACAGTGGTTGTCGTTAATCTTAAGTGTATCCCATTTGTTTGGGAGTACCAAATCATCTTTTAAGAGTCCATAGCACTTTTGCTTTTCTAGATACTCTAGTTTCTTTAAATCTCCTGTATACCGAATACGGCCAATTGCTTTTAAAAAAGGCTCTATTGTACCAACAAGCGTTTTCAGAGTTGCTGTCCGTCTTACCTGATCTCCATATTCCCATTCCTGGTGATCTTGAACAGCAAGAACTAACTGATCTGCAAAGTTTTGGTTTTCTGGTATGGCAAGAAAGCGTTCCAATAAACGACATTGGACAGATACATCTGGAATTTTTATGACTTCTACTGGATTATATGGGTGAGATACAAAAGATATATTTTGAGTTATGTAGCTACTTATAGACATAATGATACACAGAGCGCGTATAAAAACTAAGAGAAATGTTAAAATCTGAGGTTTTTTGCTGTGTAATTCATATACATGAAACTACCGTAACATCATTTTTTCAGATTTGCTCACACTTTTTCATAGCAGTAATAGAATAAATAACGATATCCTTATAAAGCCTACCAAGAGCAAAAGGTAGCTATTAAGTAGCAGATTTGACAGACTTAAAACACCAAAACTCTGTATCCAGAAGAGATTACTGAAAAGCAAAGTAAAATTTTTTATGGTTTCCCAAATTCGGTTTTTAATGTGCGCTCCCGACCACTACGATGTAGACTATGTGATTAATCCGTGGATGGAAGGGAATATTCACAAATCATCACGCGATCGCGCTGTAGAACAGTGGAATAAATTATACAATGTTATCAAAAATCACGCCATTGTCGATTTAGTGACACCCCAAAAAGGTTGGCCAGATATGGTATTCAGTGCCAATGCTGGTTTAGTTCTTGGTGAAAATGTGGTTCTCAGCCGTTTTTTACATAAAGAACGCCAAGGAGAAGAACCGTATTTTCAACAGTGGTTTGAAAATAATAGTTTTAAGGTTTACACACTTCCTAAAGACTTACCCTTTGAAGGTGCTGGTGACGCGCTTTTAGATAGGGAAGGGCGCTGGTTATGGGCGGGGTATGGTTTCCGTTCTGAGTTAGATTCTCACCCCTATTTGGCTAAATGGCTAGATATTGAGGTGATTTCTCTGCGGTTGATGGATGAAAGATTTTATCATCTTGATACCTGTTTCTGTCCCCTAGCTAATGGGTATTTGCTGTATTACCCCGGTGCGTTTGACTCCTACTCTAACCGGGTGATAGAAATGCGCGTTACACCAGAAAAACGTATTGCCATTGCAGAAGCTGATGCGGTTAACTTTGCTTGTAATGCGGTGAACATCGAAAGCATCGTGATTATGAACAAAGCCAGTGATAGTTTAAAATCACGGTTAGCGGAAGTTGGTTTTCAAGCGATTGAAACCCCTTTAACTGAATTTCTCAAAGCTGGTGGTGCGGCTAAATGCTTAACTTTACGAGTGACTGAACCTGTACGGGAAGAAGTACACGCTACAACTCAAGTCGAAAGTCGGATAATTCGTTTAGAAGGTCATTTATTAGATGCGGGTTTAATTAACCGCGCTTTAGATTTGATCGTAGACATGGGGGGGAGTTTCCAAGTTCTCAAGTTCAACTTGGGAGAACAACGTCAAAGCACTTCAGCAGCAGAAGTCAGGGTTTCTGCACCATCTCACGAGGTGATGGAAGAGATTATATCCCAGTTGATTGATTTGGGTGCGGTTGACTTACCCCAAGATGAAAGAGATGCAAAACTCGAACCTGTTTTACAAGCGGGTGTTGCTCCTGATGATTTCTATGTAAGTACGATTTATCCTACTGAAGTAAGGGTAAATGGACAATGGCTGAAAGTAGAAAATCAACGCATGGATGGGGCGATCGCTATTTCTAGTACAGCCAATGGGTTAGTTGCTAGATGTAAAATTTTGCGTGATCTAGAAATTGGTGAACAGGTAGTAGTTGACGTTCAAGGTATCCGCACTATCCGCAAAACCGAATCCCGCGAACAACGCAACGCCCAGGAATTTAGCTTTATGTCTTCTGGTGTTTCCAGTGAAAGACGGGTAGAATTAGTTGTGGAACAAGTAGCCTGGGAATTACGTAAAATTCGGGATGCTGGCGGTAAAGTAGTTGTTACTGCTGGTCCAGTGGTAATTCATACGGGCGGCGGAGAACATCTTTCTAGATTGATTCGTGAAGGTTATGTTCAAGGACTGTTAGGGGGAAATGCGATCGCAGTTCATGACATCGAACAAAATATGATGGGAACATCTCTCGGTGTGGATATGAAACGCGGTGTAGCTGTACGTGGTGGACATCGACATCATTTAAAGGTAATTAACGCCATTCGCCGTTTTGGTAGCATCACTAAAGCGGTAGATGCTGGGGTAATTACTAGCGGTGTGATGTATGAATGTGTGAAAAATGACGTTCCCTTTGTGTTAGCTGGTTCAATTCGGGATGATGGACCCCTACCGGATACGCAGATGAACTTGATTTTAGCACAGCAAGAATATGCTCAAATCATTCAAGGTGCGGAAATGATATTGATGCTGTCTTCTATGCTGCATTCCATCGGTGTAGGAAATATGACACCAGCAGGGGTGAAGATGGTATGTGTGGATATTAACCCTGCGGTGGTGACAAAATTGAGCGATCGCGGTTCAATTGAGTCTGTAGGTGTGGTTACGGATGTGGGTTTGTTTCTGAGTTTGTTAATTCAACAGTTGGATAAGTTGACGAGTCCTTATGTTGCTAATGTAGGTTAAGAATTTTCTCACGCAAAGGCGCAAAGACGCAAAGGTTTTTTCTGTGCGTTTTTGTGTCTTTGTTTTTTCACGCAGAGGCGCAGAGAACGCAGAGAGTTATAATATAAAGAAAACTAAGAAAAAACATAATTAACTCAAAATTAGCTTGTGAAAACATGGAAGCTGAAAAAAATAACTATGGAAAAAAACCAATAATTGATGCTAACCAATCTTACACTTTTGCTGATTACTGCAATCCTTTAAATAGTATGAGTGAAACCCTGGCTGATATTGCTATACCACCGCAGTTTCCTGATCATACTCAACTACCGGAGTCTGATGGTACATTCGTGAAGAACTTTCAAGAACATCCCCAAAGCATAATCATCACAGATTCAATTATTCAAACTTTACAAAAGTTACATCCCGATGGACAATTTTGTATAGGTCAAGATTGCGGGATTTATTGGCGAGAAACAGAACCACCGGAAAAGGGAACAGTAGCACCAGATTGGTTTTATGTCCCTGATGTTCCACCAAGATTAGATGGTAAAATTCGCCGATCCTATGTTCTATGGCGGGAATATATTCCCCCTTTAATTGTCATAGAATTAGCCAGTGGTAATGGTGAAGAAGAACGAGATAAAACACCTTTAGCGGGTTTACAACCAGGTGAAAAACCTGGTAAATTTTGGGTTTATGAAAGAGTTATTCGCGCTCCCTACTATGCCATTTATGAAGTTAATAGTGGCAATTTAGAAGTTTATCATTTGGTAGATTTTTCTTACCACAAAATGCAACCTAATGAACGGGGACATTATCCAATTCTGCCATTAGGTGTAGAATTAGGATTATGGCAAGGAAGTTACTTAAATAATCCCGATCAAGTTTGGTTGCGTTGGTGGGATAATCAGGGTAATTTATTATTGGTCGGTAAGGAAGAAGCACAGTTAGAAAGATTGAGAACTGAACAACAACAACAAAGGGCTGAACAAGCAGAAAGTAAAGCTGCAAAGTTAGCTGCAAAATTGCGAGAATTGGGTATAAATCCAGAGGATCATTTATAATCATTAAGATCCCCGACTTATATAAAAGAAGCCGGGGATCTACAAACAAACGAACCACAGAGGACACAGAGAGAAGATGCAACGGGCTATTGTATCACAAAATTTTCAACTTCAAAAAATTAATTGGGTGAGTTTTTTTGCTGACTTCCTGTTAGTAGGAATGGTTTTTGGTCCTCCTATTGCTCCCTTTTTAGCCGCTTCTGGTTTTTTGGTACTGCCTAATATTGGGGATATTATTTATTTTATGGGTAATCATGTCTGTCCTCAACCTACTATGGGTTTGGAGTTAGCACCACCTCACATTATGGCGGTGTGTATGCGGTGTTATGGCACGGTTACAGGGTTGTTAATTACTCGTATTTTGTATATCTTTACCCAGGGAAAAAACCGTTTCTGGTTACATCAATATGGTTGGATCGGTGCTGCTTTTGCTAGTGTGTTAATGATGGCTTATCCTTTGGAGTTAGCAGCGCAAGTTTTTAGTTTGTGGGATTTTAACAATTATATTGTTACTCCTTTTGGTTTAATTACTGGTTTAGCTTGGGGGTTGTTTGCTATGCCAATTTTACACAGGCACACAAAAAGGTAAACCACCTAGAGTAAACCTACCACTGCCACGACCATCGTCTACAATGTTCGTTAACATTTTTTATTCCTTTGATGAAAATAATGTGATTTAGTTCACGCACCTTGGATAACTAGTAATTTGATTAATACATGATTTGAAGATAGAGGAAAGGCGTTTTTGTTGTTGTTCTTAGTAATCAATCATCACTCAAATGCTAATTCATTAGTCCAATCTTTCCTGAGCAAAAAGAATTTTTACTCTCTCAGGATATAACCTATATATGCAATTACTGTGCAAGATTTGTGCAGAATTTGTGCAGATCAAATTTTCTAGAAAGTTGTATGATGATGGTGAGTTGATTCTTTTCTAACAATGCATTTAATAAATGAAACCTGTGAGATATAAAAATCTGGTAGAGACAGTTTATCAATCGCCTCTACATTGAACAGATTAACAACAAATTCCCTATAATTTTGTATCAATTGTATCAGTTGAGACGATATCCCAAACCATGAACAGTTTCAATCAAAGTTTCCGGCGCACCTAAAGCTCTTAATTTCTGTCGAATACTTTTAATATGTGACCTTACTGTTTCCTCCACTGGAGAGTCATCAACAGACCAAACCTGCTCAATGATGCTAGAACGACTCAATACCCTTCTACCATTAGCAACCAGCAATTCTAAAATTGCATACTCTTTAGGAGTCAAGGACATAAGATGACCATCATAGGTAGTCTCGTAAGTGCTGGGATTTAAAGTTAACTTTCCCCAAGATAAACTGACTGTACTGGCAGCACTACCACGTCTGAGTAAAGCACGTATCCGAGCCATTAATTCTTCTAAGTCAAAGGGCTTTGCTACATAATCATCTGCGCCGGCATCTAAACCAGCAACCTTATCGGCTACGGTATCACGGGCAGTTAGCATTAATACGGGTGCTGCTGAATTACGATGTGCTGGACTGTTGGTGCTAGTGGTGCGTAAGCGGTGACAAAATCTGATGCCATCTAACTTTGGTAAAGTGACATCCAGCACCACTAAATCATACTTCATTGACTCTGCTGCGTGCCAAGCTGCTTCTCCGTCTTGAGCAACATCGACTATATACTTTCGTCTGGTTAAAGCTTCTATTAGTGCTTCTGCCAGTTGAATATCGTCCTCAACTATTAAAATTCGCATAATTTATTCCTTATTCCACAGCAAGTCATGAAGTAATGAGGGAAATATTAACTTAAATTGACTATCTGAATAAAAAGGTAATTTATGAAATTGCATTTTTCAGTAAATTGGATTTCTGCGGGAGTTTCTTTGGCTATATCTCTGATGCTTTTGGTTACTTTCGCTGCATTAAACAACACTACCGAAATTAAGGAAAATGTTGCTCAAGTTCAACATACTTCTCAAACACTCAATACTTTGACAGATTTTTATGCAGCAATGACTGTGGCTGAATCAGCACGACGGGGGTATATATTTTTGGGCAGTCAACAAGATTTGGATCGTTATCAAACTGCTATCAATAATATTAAAAATGACCTCAATCTATTAGATATTCAAATACATAAAAATATCAATCAAAGACAGAGGTTAAACAATTTAAAATCATTGTTTAATCAAAGATTATCTCTGTTAGAAGAATCTATAAAACTTTATCAAAAAGATGAAAACGCATGGCAACGGCAAAATAAAATTACCGAACTTAGTGTTAAGCTCAGAGAGCAAATTATAACGATATTTTTAGAAATTCAAGGGGAAGAACAAAGTTACTTGAAAACTTATCTCCAGCAGTCAGAAAATGGTATTCACTTACGAATAATCATGGAAATTATAGGAACTTTTTTAAGTTTGTTAGTAATTTGCATTTTATGTTTTGTAATTGAGAGTCAATCGGTGAAACGAGAACATATTAAATCTTTAGAAGCTTCCTTAGCTCAAGAAAAAAAGATTGGTGAACTCAAGGTTCAGTTATTTTCTATGATTTCCCATGAATTTCGTACTCCTTTAAGTGTAATTTTGCTATCTTGTCAGTTATTAAGGGAAATTTTGATAGAATTAGTAGATGAAAAAGAGTTAAAAAATCTCTACCGGATTCAGTCTTCTGCTAAGTTAATGAATCACCTATTAACAGATATATTAACTTTGACTAGAGCGGAGGCAGGTGAACTAGATTATAAACCTCAATTAATTAATGTGGAAAATTTTTGTTTAAATTTGCTGGAAGATGTGCAAATGTTTAGTCGCACAACTCATACTATTAAGTTTATCAAACATGGTCAATCTTTTCGGGCTAATCTAGATGAAAAGTTACTATATTCTATTTTGAGTAATTTACTGTTAAATGCTATCAAATATTCATCACCAGGGGGTAAAATTTACTTGTTTTTAAATGCTCAACAGGATGCTACTATTTTTCAAGTGATAGATGAAGGTATCGGTATTTCTCCAGAGGAACAGGTGAGGCTTTATGAGCCTTATTATCGCTCGGAAAATGTTGAAGGTATTGTTGGTACTGGGTTAGGATTACCAATTGTGAAAAAATGTGTAGATCGACATCAAGGAGAAATTTTTGTAGAAAGTAAAGTGGGTGTAGGAACAACTTTTACTGTGAAAATTCCTATATAGCAGGAGTCGTAGGGGCGAAGTAGGGGCGAAGTAGGGGCGAAGCATTCGGAAAATAGCCTGGTCATAAAATTGATAATTTCTTGCCCGAATGCTTCGCCCTTACAGGAAAATAGCCTGGTCATAAAATTGATAATTTCTTGCCCGAATGCTTCGCCCTTACAGGAAAATAGCCTGGTCATAAAATTGATAATTTCTTGCCCGAATGCTTCGCCCTTACAGGAAAATAGCCTGGTCATAAAATTGATAATTGGTTGCCTGAATGCTTCGCCCTTACAGGAAAATAGCCTGGTCATAAAATTGATAATTTCTTGCCCGAATGCTTCGCCCTTAAAGGAAAATAGCCTTTTCATAAAATTGATAATTGGTTGTCTGAATGCTTCCCCCTCTCTTCCTTTGCGTCTTTGCGCGAAACTCTTTTCTACTTCGCAGCTTTAAACCACTCTGTCACCCCATCCGCTAAAGTCCGCGCCATTTTCCTCTGTTCTTGGGGGTTGACTATTTCCTCAAACTCCTGGGGGTTAATCATAAAACCTAATTCTAATAATACTGAAGGTGCAGCAGCAGGACGAGTCAGGGCTAAATTATTCCAAAATACCCCATAATGAGGTTTCTTCAATGTTTTTACTACATGATTTTGCAAAAATATTGCTAAACTATGTGCTTGTGGATGATACCAAAAAGTCCCAAAACCTCTGGTTTTTTCGGCATCGCCATCATCTGGTAAAGCATTGTAATGAATAGAAAGGGCGATCGCCGGTTCTTCTTTTTCAATTATCTGCTGACGTTCCACTAAAGACACATCCCGATCATCTTCCCTTGTCATCACCACCTTTGCACCCCGTTTTACCAACTCATCCCGCAGTAACTTAGAAATTACCAAGTTGGCATCTTTTTCTGGATACCCAGTCGGACCAATTGCACCAGACTCTTTACCACCGTGACCAGGATCAAGTAATATCTTAATACCAGATAAAGGTAGGCGTTTTCTGTTGTGAATCTTAGGTGCATGGCGCAAGGTCAAAACCAGCGTTGTGTTGTCGTATTTCAGCTTATATCCCCACTGTTGGAAGTTTTTGAGGTTAAAGGTATATTTCACCTGTTTAGGACTCACCTGTTGCCAATCCAGGCGATAAATTAAGGGGTCATCATCCAGGCGAATGGTGTCTGTTTGAGCAATAGTATTGTAAAGGGTGAGACTAAAAGTGCGATCGCCGAAGGCGGGGCTTTGCCCATCGCTCTGTTCCACACTTACAGGTATGGGCATTTGTAAAGGAAACCTGATTTCTGTTCTATCAGACAAGCGACGATATCCCACACTACGAATTACAGTCTGTGGTGGTACTGCACCTGGTATAATTCTAGTTTCTTTACTATTGATCCAAGCCCCATAGTCTAAGCGAAGCCAGTCACCTTCTCTACCTGTAACTGTTGCTCTTGTTCCCTGTGGTAGTGGTGTCAGTCGAGAATAATCTGTACTAGGACCTGTGCGAGCAACACCTGATGTTGCTGACACTTCCACAACTGGCAACTGTGCAGGTGCAAGAATTTCAATTTTGCCCTTACCAGTTTCAGTGATAGTCTGACCATTCAATGTCAAACTATATTGAGGTTGTCCTAAATCAGCAGCATTGGCCACTGTTGTACAACCTTGATATTTGTTAGGACTAGAAGTTGTGGGTTGATTTCTTCCCGTTAGTACACCTGAATTAGCAGGTAATTGCGCCTGTGGTGGTTGTGGTAATAAGGGAATGGTTTGTTCGGCCAACTTGACAGAAACACCAGCTTGAGGAGGTGCAACCGCACCAAAACAAATCAGTTCTCCCGGTAGTTTGGCAATATCAACAGCAGGAGTCAGAGAATCTTTAGCAAAGCCTAAACCTTGTGGTAATTCTGGTTGAGTAGAAAGCCTTGTTACTTTAATCTCTCGTTCCTGATTTTGGTAACGTACCTTAAATACATTCTCCCCTAACTGTAAAGGGAAACTGGGAGAAAAATGACCAGCCTTGCTGCGGTTAATTAGTCTACCATTGATGAGAACTTCTCCATCTAGTGGTGCAGTACCGATAAAAAATATTTTTTCTTTACTGGTTTGGTAGTTTGTTGGGGGAAAAACTACTAGGAGCGATGTTTGTGCAAAAGCAACGGAGGAGGTAAGCAGACAGTTAAATACTACTAATCCTAAGAGTTTTTTCACGGCAAAACACAGAAGATTTTACGATAATGACTGTGAGACAATGGGCAATAAAGGATAAAGAATGAAGCATAAAAAGTGAAAATTCCGAAGTCAGGAGTCAGGAGTCAGAATATTTGATAAATCAGTAAATGAACGAATCATGATTTTTGGCGTAACCGTTAAAAACCTGACTGCTAAAAGCTGACGAGGTAGCTTACCTTTAAGCATTAGCTGAATGTTTACTTCATATTTAGCCCTTGGGCGCACGCTTGATCCTTCAAGAGACAGGATGTATTTTTAGAAGTTGCTAGAAATTGAAAATACTATGACTAAGTTTATCTTTGTAACTGGAGGCGTTGTTTCCAGTATTGGTAAAGGCATTGTAGCAGCAAGTTTGGGGAGGTTGTTAAAATCTAGAGATTATTCTGTCTCTATTCTCAAACTTGATCCTTATATTAATGTTGATCCAGGTACTATGAGTCCCTTTCAACATGGGGAAGTTTTTGTTACCCAAGATGGTGCAGAAACAGATTTGGATTTGGGACATTATGAACGTTTTACTGATACTTCTATGTCCCGGTTAAACAGTGTTACTACTGGCTTGATTTATCAATCTGTGATTAATAAAGAACGCCGGGGAGATTATAATGGTGGGACTGTACAAGTAATTCCCCACATTACCAATGAAATTAAAGACCGAATTTTAAGAGTTGCTAAGGAAACTAATCCAGCGGCAGTAATTACGGAAATTGGCGGGACTGTGGGTGATATTGAGTCTCTACCATTTTTAGAAGCTATCCGTCAGTTGCGGAAAGAGGTGGGAAGACAGAATGTTTTGTATATGCACGTCACCCTTCTCCCTTGGATTGCTTCAGCAGGGGAGATGAAAACCAAACCTACACAACATTCTGTTAAAGAATTGAGATCCATTGGTATTCAACCAGATATTTTAGTCTGTCGTTGCGATCGCCCCATTGGTGTGGGTTTAAAACAAAAATTATCGGAATTTTGCGATGTACCGGTAGAATGTGTGATTACTTGCCAAGATGCTAGTAGCATTTATGAAGTACCTCTGATTTTAGAAAAAGAAGGACTGGCACAACAAACTTTAGATTTGTTGCAAATGGAACAACGCCAGCCTGATTTAAGTCAGTGGGAAACAATGGTAGAAAGAATGTATAGTCCTAAATACAGCGTGGAAATTGCCATTGTTGGTAAATATGTGCGTTTAAGTGATGCTTATCTTTCTGTGGTTGAATCCTTACGTCATGCGGCGATTTCTACTTACGGTGATTTACGAATAAGATGGGTAAATTCAGAAACCCTAGAAACTGAGTCAGCGGAAAATTATCTTGCAGGTGTGGATGGTATTCTCGTTCCTGGTGGTTTTGGTAGTCGGGGGATAGATGGCAAAATTGCCGCGATTAAATTTGCACGCGATCGCCAAATCCCCTTTTTAGGTTTATGCTTAGGAATGCAATGTTCTGTGATTGAATGGGCGAGAAATGTTGAAGGTTTAGCAGATGCTAACAGTGCCGAATTTGACCCCTACACCACAAATCCCATTATTAATCTTTTACCTGAACAACAAGACGTAGTAGATTTAGGTGGAACAATGCGCTTAGGTTTGTATCCTTGTCGAGTGCAACCGGGTACAATAGCCTTTGATTTATATCAAGAAGAAGTCATTTATGAACGTCACCGACATCGTTATGAGTTTAACAACTTGTACCGCAATGCTTTATTAGAGTCTGGTTACGTTGTCAGTGGTACTTCTCCCGATGGAAGGTTAGTAGAAATAGTTGAATATCCCAAACATCCATTTTTTATAGCTTGTCAGTTTCACCCAGAATTTCAATCTCGTCCGAGTACACCCCATCCTTTATTTAAAGGTTTCATGGAAGCTGCTATTTCCCGTACTCATCACAGTAAGAATACATCTAAACCAGTGCAGGTTTCCTAATTTGGTGATTGGTGATTGGGGACTGGTGATTGGTGACTGGGAAAATACAAATAATTTCCCCCTGCACCCTGCACCCTGTTCCTCTGCCTCTTCCCCAGTCACCTGTCACCTGTCACCTGTCACCTATTCCCCACGCTAACTTAGCAGCACCTACCATTCCCGCTGAATTACCTAATTCTGCTGGTAAAATTTGTAAACCTAAACGGGATGTTGGTAAAACTCGCTTTTCTATTTCTGCTTGCATTGCTGGTAAGAAATACTGAAAACTCGCACTTACACCACCACCAATAATTACCGCTTGGGGTGTGAGTACATATATTAAATTTGTTAAACCAATTCCCAAATCTTTACCATATTCTTGCCAAAATGTCAAGGCTTCAAGATCACCATTTTGGGCAAGTTTACCTAATTCTGTGGGTTCTTTTC
The DNA here is from genome assembly GCF_005402885.1 of Sphaerospermopsis reniformis. Lineage (NCBI taxonomy): Bacteria > Bacillati > Cyanobacteriota > Cyanophyceae > Nostocales > Aphanizomenonaceae > Sphaerospermopsis > Sphaerospermopsis reniformis. Next base: position 4,106 of record NZ_BJCE01000038.1, on the reverse strand, counting down.
CTGTGCGACGACGAATAGCGGCAATTGATGTATGCTGTTCTAAAGAACCTTGATTACCACTATTACACATTGGACCATCGGGGTTGAGAGTAATTAAACCTAATTCTGCTGCTGCTCCTTGATGTCCCACAAATAATTTACCATCAAGAATAATCGCACCACCAACCCCAGTTCCCAAAGTTAATAAAATTAAATGTTGAAAATTACGGCCTGCACCTAACCAAGCTTCTCCCAAACCTGCACAGTTAGCGTCATTAGCTAGGATAGTGGGTTTGCCAGTTTTTGCTTCTAGCCAATCTGCTAAGGGTACATTTTGCCATCCTACCAGATTAATGGCAACTTTGGCAACTCTGCCAGCAGCATCAGCAGGTCCGGGAGTTCCCACACCGATAGCTATACTTTGATTATCTGGATCAATTTGAGCGATCGCCTCTATCATCTTTAATAATACAGCTTCTGGTGTTGCTGGTTGGGGAGTATCCACAGTTATAGATTGTAAACATTTACCATCTGTTGTAAAACGTCCTAACTTAATTGCTGTTCCACCTAAGTCTATACCGATTACTTGCTGCACTGTTTAATTCCTAAATCTTGATTTTATGAGAATATATTTTAACGCAGATAAACGCAGATAAACGCGGATAGGGATTGATAAATTAATGGATTTCATGATTCTGTGTAGCTTCACATATTTTTGGTATAAAATCAAGGAAATAATTTATTAAGTATTTATTCTTATGGATATTTATCAACTTAAAAAAAAGGCAGATATTTGTTTACAACAAGATGATTTTACCACGGCTATTAGTATTTATGAACAATGTCTGGATTTAACACCTGATCATATTACTTTATTTTGGTATTTAGGATTATCTTGGTTATTGTTGGTAGATGCAGAAAAATGTCATGAAGTTTGGTTATCAGGTTTTGCAAATAGAGAATTTGCTGATGATAATGAAGCTTTGAGCGAATTTATTGATTTTCTCAAAAAGCAAAGTCAAGAATATTTGAATATCAGAAAATATGCCATAGCTCAAAAAATTTATGAGGCTATTTTAGAGTGGGATGATAGTCAAGCTGAAGTATATTATAACTTAGGTTATGCAATAGCAAATCAAGGAGATTTAGAAACAGATATTTCCTATTGGGAAACTGTTGTGCAAATTCAACATGTAAATTATGTATGTATTGCAACGGATAGATGTTAAAATTATGTAAAGTAGCTATCCTATAAATACAATAAATATTATAAATATTATAAATATTATAAATATTATAAATATAATATTATGTATACAAAAATAATTTAAATTGGGTAATTTATTCATAGAGGTAACAAAAATTCTCTCATCCCCAAAGAAACCACTATGAAACTAACCATAAAAGCTAAGTTGATGCAGCATCTACTGATCAAAAATCAAGTTAATGCAGGTTTTACTATTATTGAATTGTTAATTGTATTTATTCTGATTGGTATTCTATCAGCGATCGCTCTTCCTTCCTTCCTAAGTCAAGCTGCAAAAGCACAACAATCAGACGCTAAAACTTATATAAGCGCATTTAATAGAGCGCAACAAGCTTACAGAATGGAAAATTCAGCTTTCGCTGGGGATATAGAGACTTTACAACTGGGTATTCCTACTGTAACCAATAATTAGAATTATAACATTGCAGCAGATATTAATACTACTACGGTTACAGCAGTAGCTAATGACGCTGCTGCGCTTAAAGGTTTTAATGGTGGTGTGACTGTTCTTTTAAGTGGAATTACTGTAAGTGTTGCTTGTCAAACCGCAGGAACATTAGCTAATAATCCTATTACTGCTCCTAGTTTAACTTCTACTGGAGCAAGTTGTACAGGAACGATGGTTAGTATGGATTAGGAATTAATTCTTTTTAGTAAGAATCTGCACATTAGCAACAGTGTAAGACTTAATATGAGATTTTTCCGAAGTTATCAGCGGTGCGCCTTTTAATATACCAGATAAAGCAACGGAAAGCATTAAACCACCGGTAGCAGCTGCAATTAAAGTAAATTTATCGTTCACAGAAGTATCTCAGTTTTGTTGTTAGTTATCAAGAGTCAGGAGAAAGACTTAGTTTTTCTCACCCAGTCACCAGTCACCAGTCACCAGTCACCAGTCACTAGTCACCAATCATCTATTTTCTCTTCTCAAACGAGGATTGACAAACTCATTCAACCCTTCACCAAGTAGTGATAACCCTACTACCATGATAGTCATTGCTAAACCAGGAAAAAGGGTGGTCCACCAAATACCTGTAGGTAGTGCTTCCAGAGCTTGTTTTAAATCATAACCCCATTCGGGTACATCTTCGGGTAGTCCTAAACCCAAAAAGCCTAAACCACCTAATACTAATATGGCATCTGCTGCGTTAAGGGTAAAGAGGACGGGGACACTTTGAATAACGTTGAAAAATAGATATCTTGATAATACAATCCAGGTAGAAGCGCCCATTGCTTGCGCTGCTTCGATGTAGACTTCGGTTTTAACGCTGACGGTGTGGTTACGCACAACGCGATAATATTGGGGAATGTAAGCAATACTAATGGCGATCGCCGCATTTAATATTCCTCTCCCTACCACAAAAGCTAAGGTAACAGATAGCAGCAAACCCGGTAAAGTGTAAATGCTATCCATGAGAAATAGTAAAGTTTTATCTAATTTTCCTCCTAAATAACCACTTACCATTCCCAAGGGTACACCCACAATCATACTTAATGCAGTGGCTAAAATAACTACTTGCAGTGCTGCTTGTGCGCCAAAAATTGTTCTGGAAAAGACATCATAACCCAACCGACTTGTACCAAACCAATGTTTTAAAGAAGGTGCTTCATGAATAGGGTTACTTAAAAATTCTTTGGGGTTTTGTAACCATCCCCACTGTTGGAAAACTGGGGCAAAAAAGGCTAAAAAGATAAAAAATAAAGTCATTGCTAAACCTATCAACATAAATCTCTGGGATAGGTTAGATTTAGCAAAGTTTAAAAATCTTGGTATGCGGCTTTTTGTAATAGTCATGGTAATATAATTATGATGGTAATTTTTTTCTAACCCTTGTGGAACAGGCATCTTGCCTGTTAACCTTGTACCTCATAACTTAGGAAACGGCTGTAAAAATATAAATTATATATTACAATAACCAATTTTTTACAATAACCAATTTTCTAATTTAAGTCCTTCAATTCTGGATAAATCGGAATCATTAGAAACAAGAATTAAATCTAAGATAATTGCTGTTTCTGCTATTAAAATTTGAATCTAGTAAATAATTCACAGTGTTATTTTCCTTCTACCGCTGCATCAAAAATCGCTATTTCTTCGGGTGATAAGTCGTTCAATGTCCCTGCAACAGCTTCTAACACAAGAATTTTATCAATTCTTCTGGTTAAATCATGTTCTTTAATTGCTCTCATTTCCTCTGGTGACAATCTACCAAATAATTCTATCAGCATTTCTGTCATTTCATATTGGTCTAATTTGACTTTGTAGAAACTAAGCTGTTACACCGCTAAATTGTATAATCCTAATATTCTGAACTCTTGTGGAACAAGCCTCTTGCCTGTTCCACTTAAACAAATTAAATGCACAACAGCTTACTTCCTTGAAATAAGTTATCTACCAACGTGGAAATACGTTCTGTTAGTTCTTGTTGATACTCGGTTATTTGTTCTTGCATGGTTTTGACTCCTGATGACGGCTGAATATTTACATTATACAGCAGATTTCATCTGAGTGAGGTACACAAGGGCGTGCAGGATGCCCACCCCACAAGAGTTTTACAATAGACTTCTCCAAAATAGAATGTATTAATTTGTCTTAAGTTGTAGGGGCGAAGCATTTGGGCGATAATTTAACGAAAAAATCAGACATCTAGATAGGGTTTGCTGAATAAACACAAAACCTAGATAAAACAAGAGTTTAGGGGGCAGAACAGAGGAACAAAGTGCAAGGAAAAGGGGTAAAATAGGTAAAAACCCTTGCATCAAGGTGCATCAAAATGTATCGCAAACAAAAACAACAAGACACAGCACCAGAAGAATTTGAGCTATCCTTCGGGGGGAAACTAGCAGCAGATAACCGTTG